>CAYYHT010000766.1:0-3838 GCA_964471355.1 uncultured Enterobacteriaceae bacterium | reverse complement strand
ATCGGCACAGTCCGTCCGGCCGTCGCCGTCATTGTCCTGTTCATCAGAACAGTCACCCGGCCGCTGATTCTCGCGTCGATAGACACAGGCGTGCGCGGACACACACAGCGACAGCAAGACCAGTCTGGCGACAAAGGCGCGACGCAATCGCACCAACGAGCTCACTTCTTTTCGCGGCAGATTCGGAGCGTCGCGTAGCACTGCACCGTCTTTTCATCGCCGGCGCCGACCACGATCGAACCGCTCTGGATGGGGTTGGTGCCGTCGAAGAAGACGATGATCTCGTACTTGCCGGGGTCGAGATGCCCGGGCTTAAAGCGGCCCTTTCCGGACACGAGCCACACGCGCCCATCGCCGACAGTCTTGACGGTGCCTTTGCCGGCGGGAGGCCCGCTAGGAGGTGGCGGTTCTGGAGGGGGAGGAGGCACGGCCTTGACCGGAACAGCGGGGTCGTCTTTTGGCGGCGGAGGCGCAACCACGGGCTTCTTGGGGGTATAGGACTTCTTCTTGGCGAGGTCCCGCGCTGCCTGGGCCTTGGCTTCTTTGGCGGCCGCTGCCGCTTCATCTTCGCTGGCTTTGAGGGCGTCCTTGGCCTTTTGGGTCTCGTCTTCGGCTTTCAGGCGTGCCGCTTCGGAGGCCTTGGCGTCATCTGCCGCCTGGGCTTGCATCGCCTGGGTCTCGGCCTGTTGGCTGGACACGAACCACACGACGCCAGCACCGGTACCCATGACCGCGAGCACGAGCACCACGATGCCGACCATGAACATGCCGGCTCCGCCAAGCAGCACGGCCTTGCCACCGCCCGTCTCGATCAGGCTGACCTGGGAGCTCGACGGCGGATTGATGGAATCGGTGCCCACCGTGCGGACTGCAGAGCTGGGGAGCTCGGCGAAGGACCCGTCGGGGATCGCGGGAACATCGGGTTCGTCGTGCCACATCATGGTGGATGCATCGAAGGGCATTGCCGCGCCAGGAGCCGCTGAGGTCACCGGACTGACGCTGCCCACACTGGCAAGACCAGCAGCACCCTCGGGTCGTGGCTCGGCGGGCGCTGGCGTGCCGCCAAAGAAGAAGGTCTGCGAAGGCTCTTCGGTGAAGTTGCCGGTGGCCACGCCCTCGTCGTTGAACGAGTCACCCGAACCGAGCGAGTTGGCGTCCTGCATGATGGACTCGGACCAAGGCCCTGAAGACGAGCCCGCCGGAGCATCGAGCCCCTGTACGCCCTGCTTTCCGGTCCACACATCGAGCAGCGTGGCGCAGTCTGGGATGCGCTTGTCGGCGTCGATCTGCAGGGCACCCAGAATCGCGTTCTCCATGCGCTTGGGCAGGTCGGGCTTGATCTCGCGGGGTGGGGTGAACTGGCCGCCCGCGACAGCAGTGAACAGCGCAAGTGTGTCGGCGCCGTGGAAGGCTCGCTGCCCACAGACGAGGTCGTACAGGATGCAGCCGAGGCTGAAGATGTCGGCCCGCTGGTCGACGTTCTTGGAGTCGCGAATCTGTTCGGGCGCCATGTACGCGGGGGTACCCATGGTCACGCCAGAGCGAGTCTGAGTCGCGCCACCCGAGCCGGAAAGCACCTTGGCCAGGCCGAAGTCCGCCACCTTGGGAATCAGCCCGTTCTTGCCGATCTCGAGCATGACGTTGGCGGGCTTGAGGTCCCGGTGGATGAGATCCTTGTCGTGGGCACACTGCACCCCGCTGACGATGCCCTGAGCGAGCACGTCGGCCTGTTCGAAGGTCAGCTTGTGGTGTTCGAGAAACTCGTCGAGCGCGGGACCCCCGATGAACTCCATGACCAAGCCGGGAGCATCATCGACGGTGATGACGTCGGTGACGGCCACGATGTTTGGATGACGCAGCGAGGCCTGGACCCGACCCTCTTGCAGCAAACGCTCGCGAATGGAGCGCACAGGCATGGTCAGAATCTTTAGTGCATGCCGGGTGCCCAACTGGTTGTGGCGAACCAGAAAGACGACGGCCATGCCGCCCTGCCCCAACATCGACTCGACGACATAGCGGTCTACCACCGTGCCGGGCTTGAGCAGATACTGTTCGTCAATGTCCATTTGGCGCCAAATACCCCGGGGCTCGCAGACGGCCAAGCGGGATCCTATCCGATTGGGCTACTCTGCGGACGCCATGCACCGCGCATTTACACGTCTCATTCCCCTGCTCTTCATCGGTTCTACCGCTTCTGCAGGCGTCCTCATCAACGAGCTGATGCCAGCCATCGGAGGCACAGACAGCGGCTATGAATGGGTTGAGCTGTGTAATGACGGCGCAACCACCGTTGATTTGAGCGGCTGGGAACTCGAAAAAGCGACGTCGAGCACGTGGTCTTCCAAGTTCACCTTCCCTGCTGTGTCCATCGCCCCGGGCGAGTTCATTGCCGTGGGCGGCGAGTTCGTGACCGCGGCGGACTACAACCTCGAGAGCGGCACCTACTTCGCCCTCGGAAACGCGTCGTCCAACGGCGATGGCGTGCGCGTCGTCGATGACTCCGGCACCGTGATCGACCTGGTCATCTACGGGCCCAACAACGACGATTCCTTTGTTGACGAGTCCGGAAGTGTGGTCGCGGACACAGTACCCAAGCCGTCGGACGACACGGCCATTGCGCGCTCACCCGACTGCACTGACACCGACAACAACGGTGCTGACTTCATCCTGGACACCGGGACCCTGGGCAGCACCAATCCCAACCCGCCGACCTGCGAAGCCAGCGACGGCAGCGTGAAGATCAACGAGATTGCACCGGCCCCCACAGGCTCGGACGAGCTCGAGTTCGTCGAGCTGTACAACGGCGGCAGCAGCACGGCGCTGGACGGTTGGTCGATTCAGACCCAGACCAAGGCCGACAGCAGCGCCAGCACAAAGTGGCTGTTCGGCAGCGGCTCGACCATTGGCGCGAGCGGCCACTATGTGGTGGGCGATGCCAACGTCAGCGGACGCGACGACGGACCCGACGCCGGCGACACCCTCGGCCTGCCAAACGGCACCGGCGCCGACGCCATCGTGTTGATGGACTGCACTGGCGCTGTGGTCGACACGGTGGTCTATGGCACCGACAACAGCGCCGACCTGCTGGTCGATGACTCGGGATTCGTCGCGGTCTCCATTGCCCCCAAGCCCGGCTCCAGCCAGTCTGCGGCGCGCACCTTCGACGGCGTCGACACCGACCGTTCCGGCGATGACTTCTCGATCGCCGACGCACCGAGCCCGGGCGCCCAGAACCCCGAACCCCCACCGTGCACACCCGCGGCCGACGTAGTGGTCAACGAGTTTCTGTCCGACCCCGACGGCACCGATGGCGATGCGGGCACAGAATTCGTCGAGCTGTTCAACAACGGCTCTGGCGCACTGGACCTAGGCGGCTGGGGAATCATCGCGGCGGGCCAGGACGATGACTGGACCAACGATGTCGACCTGCCAGCGGGCAGCAACATTGCGGCGGGCGGCTTCTATGTCATTGGCAATGCCAACGTCGAGAACGTCGATTTCATCTCGGAATTCTCGATTCCGAACGGGTCCGGTGGCGACGGCATGCGCCTGGTCGACTGCGAGGGCACGCTGATTGACGTGGTCGTCTATGGCAGCGACAACAACGACCTGATCATGAATGAAGCCGGCGAAGTGGCGACCCCCGTCAGCAAGCCAGGCTCCGACCAAACCCTGGCCCGCGTCGAAGACGGCGTCGACACCGACGGCTCCGACGACTGGTTCATCGACCGCAGCCCGACTCCCGGCGAGACCAACTACCAAGCGCCTCCGGACATTCCCCCGCCCAGCGAGGGCGGCGGCGGCTGCGGAAATAGCGATGACGCCCCCGGTTCCGACG
>CAYYHT010000765.1:0-3847 GCA_964471355.1 uncultured Enterobacteriaceae bacterium | reverse complement strand
GCCCTGGGTGGAGCCGTCGCCGAACAGGTCTGAGGTGCCCCACTTCTCGGCGAGCAGCTTGTTGCGACTCTCTTGTGCGTTCGGCCAGTTGACGCTGTCGTAGGTGCTGGTGTCGTAGGCAAAGCACAGGGTCCAGCCGCCACCGTCGCGCGTCATGTCGCAGTAGGCGTCGAACGGGTCTTCTCCACCGGGTCCGTCGGGGTCGATGGGGTAGTAGCCGGTGCCTGTGGACGCTCCCGAGTTCAGGATGTCCAGGCAGTCGGTGCCCAGGGCGCAGCCGGTGCCGGTTGCGGGGAAGATCAGCGGGTCGGTATCGTCGCAGTCCCCATCGGCGATGCCGTAGCCGTCGTCATCGAGGTCGTCGTCCACTGTGGAGGCGTCGCAGTCGTTGTCATCGCCGTCGTAGGGAACCTCGGTCTCGCCAGGGCTGATGGTGCTGTTGAAGTCGTCGCAGTCGTCGCTGTTGTCGGCATAGCCGGCGGGCTGGGTGCAGTCGTCGACCTGGTAGGTGGAGTCTCCGTAGGTGTCGCCGTCGAAGTCGATGAACCAGGTGGAGGTCAGGCCCTCGTCGTCGGCGCCGTCGCAGTTGTTGTCGATGCCGTCACAGACCTCGGTGCTGCCGGGGTAGGCCGCGGCAGAGGCGTCGTTGCAGTCGTCGGCGTTGTCGGCATAGCCGCTGGGCTGGGTACATGCTTCGGTCGTGTAGTCGGCGTTGCCGTAGTCGTCGCCATCGACGTCGATGTACCAGGTGCTGGTCAGGCCGTCGTCGGGGGCTCCGTTGCAGTCGTTGTCGACGCCGTCGCAGCTCTCGGTGGCGCCTGGATAGGCCAAGCTCTCGCTGTCGTCGCAGTCATCGTCGGTGCTGACGAAGCCCGCGGGTGCCGAGCAGTCGACGATGATCAGGTTGCGCGTGCCGTGTCCGTCCCCGTCCGCGTCGCCGTACCACTCGGTGGCATCGCTGGAGTCGGGTCCGTCGGTGGTGCCGTTGCAGTCGTTGTCGACGCCGTCGCAGGCCTCGGCGTTGCCTGGGTAGGCATCGGCGCTGCCGTCGTTGCAGTCGCCGTTGTTGGTGGCGTAGTCGGTGGGCTGGTCACAGGCGCGGGTGGTGTCGGTGGGGTCGCCGTAGCCGTCGCTGTCCTTGTCGGCATAGAAGGTCTCTTCGCCGATGGCACCGGCCTCGTCGGTCAGCCCGTCACAGTCGTTGTCGATGGTGTCGCACTGCTCGTCGGCGCTTGGATTGACCGCGGTGATGGTGTCGTCGCAGTCCTGGCAGGCGGCGAAGCCGTCACCGTCGGCGTCGGCATAGCCGGTCGATCCGTCGCAGTTGTAGTCGGTGGGATCGGTGCACTCGGACTCGTTGGCCCCCGGATGCGTATCGGCCGAGCCGTCGTCGCAGTCGTTGCTGTCCGAGACGTAGCCCGCGGGGGCGTCGCAGCCTGTGGTGGACGCGGCGCTGTCCCCGTAGCCGTCGCCGTCGACGTCGAGGTACCAGGTCGAGGCATCGGCCACGTTGTCGTCGACAAAGCCATTGCAGTCGTTGTCGACGCCGTCGCAGCCCTCGATGCCGTCGGGTGAGATCGCAGGGTCGTCGTCGTTGCAGTCCTGGGCTTGGTTGTAGCCGTCGCCATCGGAGTCGGGGATCTCTTCGATGATGGGCTCGGGCTCGCGGCAACCGAACAGGACGAGGGGCAGCAAGATCGTGGCGAGGCGCATGGAAACTCCGGGGCAGAACTCCATGTTGGCACAATTTATCGGCCTGTCGTGACCCTACTGTTCGTGCGTGAACTCGTCGGTTTGCCCGGCGCTGTCGAGGGTGCCTGTGTAGGTCGCCACGGTCGTGCCGGCTTTGAGCACTCGCAGGGTGTAGTCGGACTCCTGTTCATCGAACAGATCGCAGGCGCCAAAGTAGGTCACGCTGATGTCGTAGGTGCCCAGCGGTGCCTCGCCGCCGTAGTCCCAGTAGATGTTCTCGTTGGGGCCTTCGAGGCAGTTGTCCTCGCCGCAGAAGCAGTCGATATCGAGCTGACCACCACTCATCCCCTCGGGTTCGGCCCAGAAGATCTCGTCTCCCATGGGCGTCAGCACGTGCAGATCGATGTCGACATCGAGCTCGTTGTCGAAGATCAGATTGAAGCGAAGAATGCCGTCTCGACCGGCCAAATCGACGATCTCGTAGTCCTTTTGGCACGCCATCGATGACAGCGCGGTAGCGACAATGATGGCTAGCTGCAGTGCGCGCATGCTCTCTCCGTACACCAGTCTAGCCCGTGTACGGGCTACGCCGACCCCGCTGTGATCGATCGGTTGGCAGAGACCCATGTGACGGCTGTGCTGCGCAAGCCGTTTGCGATGTGGGATCTGCTGTCTTTGGTGTCTGACAACACTCGCTAGCGGCATAGAGCGGTGGTGATGCCGTTGTCGCCACAATCCACCGAGCTGGCCCCCGCGTTTTCGTCGGGGTCCGCCTTCGTCCGCGCCTGCGCTGCGATGGCTGGCATCTCGGTGGTCTTGCTGCCCACCATTCTGCTCTGCCTGCCGCTGCTGCCGTGGCGTCGCAACCGCGTGCAGCTTGGAAACATCGCCGGGGGCCTCGTCAGTCGCTGGGTGATGTGGTGCTTCAACATGCACTACGAGCTCGTCGGACCGCACCCCGGAGAGTTCGCACCTGCGCTGTTCGTGCAGAACCACACAGGAACCATCGACTTCTGGCTGGCGCTGCAGCTGTCGCCGACGCCGAGCAGTGGCACCGCCAAGCGCTCGTTGATCTGGGTCCCATTCGTGGGGGTCGCCTACTGGCTGTCTGGGCACCTGATGCTGGACCGTGGAAACAGCGCCAGCGCCATTGCGGCCATGAAGTCGATGACGGAATTTGTGCACAGCAGCGGCATCAGCATCTGGATTCTTCCGGAAGGCACGCGGTCTGAGAGTGGGCGATTGTTGCCGTTCAAGAAGGGCTTTGTTCACATCGCGCTGGGGACGCAGCTGCCCATCGTTCCAGTGGTGGTCCACGATGGCCACTTGCTGTGGGGCAAGGGATGGCCAATCCGGCCCGGTACCGTGCGCATCGAGGTCCAGCCGGCCATCTCGACCGAGCACTGGTCGCGCGAGACGATGCATGAGCATGTGGCAGAGCTTGAGGCGGTGTTCCGAGAGCGCCTAGGACCCCATCAGCAGCCGGTGTCACAGTGATCGAGCTCCGCGGCGTCGCGCTCCTGACCATTCTGTCCATCGGAAGCTGCTGCTTTGGCTGCTGTCGAACCGCCTGTGGACTGACCTCAGAGACAACCGCTCGCCGCCAGACCCAGCAGCTTCTGGACCAGAGGCACCAAGAGGAGTTTGTGATCACCCGCCTGGAGTGGGACGGCAACCTGGAGTCCGGGCCGCCGGATCGGTGGGAGTTCGATGCCCACCCGGTGGCCGATCCCAGCCGAAGCTTCGAGGGACACACGAACTTCGGCGGCAAGAACGCCACCCTCACCGAACCCTATGGCTGCGAGAACGCCCTCGCTCAGACGGGCACCATCACTGCAGCTCCCAAGCATGCTCACCTGTGGGCCGCGTTGACGACGAAGTGCGGCAGCATCGAAGGTGCCGCCAACAGCGCGAACATGATTGCGGGACTGGTCAACGTCGACCTGTCGATGTCGGCCGGGGTGTTCGACGACTCCGACGACTTTGCCGAAGCAAACAAGCTCATCGAGGAAGTGGCCAAGCGCTGGCCAGGCAAGCACCTCGGCAAGCTGAACTACCACGTGACCGTGTACCCGACGTCGTCTCAGCCACACCTGAAGGCCCCGGTCGGTGAGCACACGGTGCGAGACACCTGGAGCCGCGCGGCACTGTCACG
>CAYYHT010000764.1:3642-3849 GCA_964471355.1 uncultured Enterobacteriaceae bacterium | reverse complement strand
CTTCGACTCGGACGGCATTGCCGACTACCTCGACTTCGATGATGACGAGGACGGCATCCCGACGTTCGTCGAGCTGCGTGACGGCAGCTACCCGCTCGACCTCGACAGTGACGACGACGGCGTCTCGGACGGTGTGGAGTTCTATCTGCAGCCGCTCGATGCCGATCCATGCGCACTGCCGATCGACACGGACTCGGATGGCATCAT
>CAYYHT010000764.1:0-3632 GCA_964471355.1 uncultured Enterobacteriaceae bacterium | reverse complement strand
TTGACGCCGAGACGTGGTTCACCTTCTACACCGCCGATCAGCGGCCGGACTACGTGACGGACTGGTCCGACCCAGCCCGCGACACCGACTCCGACGGTGACATCGACTGCTTGGATGATGACGACGACGCCGACTTCTTCTTCACCTTCGAAGAGGCCGATGCCCCCGCCCTTGTGGGCAGCGCTTCCGATGGCGCACTCGACAACACCAACGCCGTGTTGGTCGGTGACTGCACCCAGGATTGCGTGCCGAACTACCTGTCGACGGACTCGGACGGAGACGGCTTCCCCGACGGTGGAGCCGGAAGCGAGGGCGGCGACAACTGGTTCGAGGACTTCCAGGACGAAGATGACAACGGCATCGCCAACATCCACGACTGCCTGAATGTCGGTGGCTGTGAAGGTGACAACGACGCTGACGGCATCGAGAACTGTGACGAGTTCTGCAGCGACACCGCGCACGCCAACGGGGACTGCGACAAGACCCAGCACTTGAATACCAACCCACTGCTGGCCGACTCGGACAACGACGGCGTCGATGACCTCGACGAAGTCGAACGGGGTGGCGGAACCATCGCCTCGCCTGCAGATAGCGACGACGACGGCATCATTGACGCCAATGACGAAGACGATGACGGTGACCTGGTGTTGACCCGGGTCGAGGACCTCGACCTCGACGGGGATCCTCGCAACGACGACACCGACAGTGATGGCATTCCCGACTTCCTCGATACGGACGACGATGACGACGGTGTCTGCACTGGCCCTCGGCCGCTCGACACGAGCTGTGCCGGGGACGAAGACATCGACGAGGACGGCGACCCGACCAACGACGACACCGATGGCGACGGCATCCCCAACTACCTCGACATCGTCGAGGATGGCCCCACGGGGGACATTGATGGTGACTGCCTGCTGAACGGTGATGAAGGCGTGGACACGGACGGAGACGGCCGTGCCGACGAGGACGACAGCGACGATGACGGCGATGGCATTCCGACCATCGACGAGATCGACGGCTGTGATGCGACCACCAATCGCGACACGGACGGCGACGGCATCCCCGACTACCTCGACGATGACGACGACAACGACGGCATTCCGACGAGTGACGAGGGCACCTTCGACGCCGATGGCGACGGAATCCCCAACTACCTTGACGACGACAGCGATGGCGACGGCATCTCAGATACCGACGAAGCGACGCTGGACGAAGACAGCGACGGCGTGCCGGACTTCCTCGACACCAGCTTTGACGTCTATGACACGGGCTCACCGGACTTCATCGAAGACACAGGCGACGAGGACACAGGGTGTGGCTGCACCAGCAACCCGGGCGGCTCCGGTGGTTGGGCGCTGGTGCTTGTCGGCCTGGCGATGCTGCGCCGGCGTCGCGCCTAGGGGCAGCGGTCGGTGGCGGCGGCTTCGGGCCGCTCACCGCGAGACAGCTGCGGCCATGCACAAAAAAAAGGGACGGTCGAAACCGTCCGTCAATTTGTTGTGTGTCCGTCTCTAGTAGAGGTCGCGGACTTCCAGCCACTCGGCCTCGGCTCGGTCGAGCTCGTCGGCGGAGGGGATCATCGAAAACGCGTGGGCGTGATCGTTGTCGGCCTCGATGCGATGCCCGTCTTGTTCGGGCGCCTCTTCGGCGAGGGCCACAGGCGACAGCAACCCGAGGGCTGCGGCGACGACTAGCGGATGGACGGCGATTTTCACGGGACACACTCTCTGTACAGACATCTTAAGCACATCCCAGCTGCCGTCACCTCCCGATGACGATTCGCGACCAAACCCGGGCCCGGTTACCGGCGGCGCTTCGGAGTGGAGATCGCCGTGATCACAGTCGCAGACGTCACCAAGGGCTTTGGTGGCCGAGTCTTGTTCGAAAATGTGAACGTATCGTTCTCTCCAGGGAACAATTACGGCCTCACAGGGCCCAATGGTTCCGGAAAGTCGACCTTCATGAAACTGCTGATCGGTGTCGAGGACACAGATCAGGGCACCGTGCGTTGCCCCGAGCGCACCGCATGGCTGCGCCAGGACCACACGGCCTTCGATGACCATCGCGTCATGGACACGGTGATCATGGGCAACAAGCGCCTGTGGAGCGCCATGGCCAAGAAGGAAGAGATCTACGCCAAAGGCGATGACATCAGCGACGAGGACGGCGAGCTGCTCGGCGATCTCGAGTGCGTGGTTGCTGAAGAGGACGGCTACATGGCCGAGGCCGATGCGGCCATCCTGCTCGAGGGACTCGGTGTCGGCGCCGAGGTCCACTACAGCGACATGAAGCAGGTGCAGGGCGGCATGAAGCTGCGCATCTTGCTGGCACAGGCGCTGTTCGGAGGCCCCGAGGCGCTGCTTCTGGACGAACCGACCAACCACCTCGACCTCGACTCGATTCGTTGGCTCGAGGACTTCCTCGTCGACTACGAGGGCACCTTGGTGGTCATCAGCCACGATCGTCGTTTCCTGAATGCGGTGTGCAACCAGATCGCCGACATCGACTACAACGCCATCATTACCTATGCGGGCAACTACGACGACATGGTGCGGGCCAAGGCACAGATTCGTGGACGCCTCGAGAAAGAGAGCTCCGAAAAGCACGCCAAGATCAAGCAGCTGCAAGAGTTCATCAGCAAGTTCGGGGCCGGTACCCGGGCCAGCCAGACCAAGAGCCGGGCCAAGCAGATCTCCAAGCTTCGCCCTGACGAGATCAAGCGAAGCAACATCATTCGCCCGTACATCCGGTTCACCTGCGGTGAAGAGCCCAGTGGGCGCGACGTGCTCGAGATCAGCAACCTGAGCAAGTCGTACGGCAATCACCAGATCTTCCACGGTCTGCACAGCCAGGTCCGACGCGGTGACAAGGTCGCCATCATCGGCCGCAACGGCGTGGGCAAGACCACCGTCATGGACTGCTTGGCCGAGAAGCTCGAGGCGAGCGAGGGCACCGTTCGTTGGGGTCACAACGTTCGCTTGGGCTACCTGCCGCAGAATCACGAGGGGCAGATCGCAGCCGGCTCGACGGTCTATGAGTGGCTGTTCAGCCACCGTCCCGAAAAGGGCGAGCAGGAAGTGCGGGCGGTGCTGGGTCGCATGCTCTTCAGCGGTCATGACGGCAAGAAACCGACCGGGACCTTGTCCGGTGGCGAGCAGATGCGCCTGCTGATGTGCCGGCTCATCTTGATGGAGTACAACGTCCTGCTGCTCGACGAGCCCACCAATCACCTGGACCTCGAGAGCATCTCGGCACTGCGCGACGCCATCGAGGCCTACGACGGCACGGTCTTCTTTGTGACCCACGACCGTGACCTGGCCAGCGTGGCCAGTCGAGTGCTCGCCTATGCCAATGACGATGAGCTCATCGACTACGACGGCAAGATCGACGACTACCTCGAGTGGTACGACCGGCACGCCAAGAAGTCCGCCTAGCAGCCGCTAGTTGTCGCTGGCCTGCTGGGCCATGCGTCGGTAGTGCTCGGCCTTTTCTGCCCATTCCCGATTGTCGGGATTGTGGCTGCTGCGGTGGGCGGCATCGGCCCACTGGTGCTGGGTCACCGAGACGCGAAGCTGCTGCAGGCGCTTGAGCTTGTCAGCTCGAATGTCCTCGGGCCACAGGTGGGCGTGGGA
>CAYYHT010000763.1:0-3852 GCA_964471355.1 uncultured Enterobacteriaceae bacterium | reverse complement strand
CGAGCCCGACCTGGATCGGGATCGAACTCGAGGTGCCGTCCAGCAGGTTGATACCGTTGAACTCGGTCGTGGTCGCGATGCGGTCGAGCTCGTCGTCCAGGGCCTGGAACTCGGTGTCCAGGGTGGCTGCGGTGAACGGCGCCACCAGGTCGAGGGGAGTGAACAGCTTGCCCTGGCCAAAGCTGACCGCTTGGCGTCCTGCGGTGACGTCGACGCCGGGCACGCTGTACTTGAGGTTCAAGCGGTCGACACGCAGGCGCAGGCTCGCTTCGTCGTCATCGCTGGTCCAGGTTGCAGTGAGCGGAACCGCCTCGGGGGCTGTGTTGGCCACACCAGTGCCCAGGCCGCCTCCAATGCCTCCTCCTCCATAGTTGCCTGTCACAGCGGCGTGCAGCTGTCCCGAGAGGCGCTCACCGGCGGTCATCTCGAGCTTTCCGCGGGCGTCGACTGTGCCCTGACCGGCGATGTTGTCGGGCATCATGATGTGGTCATAGGGCACCACGGCGATGCCAAAGCCCTTGAGGTGACCGCTTGGCTCGAGCGTGAAGCCGTCGTCCTCGGCCCATGCCGGCGTCGAAAAGAGCAACAGCATAGCGAGGCGAAGCTGGCCGCTCCTTGGGCTGCGCAGGTTCACTTGAGGACGTCGGCCTCGATCATGCCGTCCTTGAGCCGAATGACCCGGGTCGCCGCCTCGAGGATGGCGTCGTCGTGGGTCGAGAACAGGAAGGTGATGCCCTGCTCTTGGTTCAGCTTGCGCATCAGGGCAATCAGCTCGGCCTTGGTCTCGGAGTCGAGGTTGGCGGTGGGCTCGTCAGCCAGCACGATGGCGGGCTCGGTGGCGATGGCTCGGGCCACGGCAACTCGCTGCTGTTGGCCGCCGGACAGCTCGCTGGGCAGGCGGTCCTCCATGCCAGCGAGCCCCACAGCGGCCAGGGTCTCGCGTGCCTTCTTGGCGCGCGTTGCCGCATCCACTCCCTGCAGCATCAGCACGAACTCGGTGTTCTCTTGGGCGGTCAGCACGGGAATGAGGTTGTAGGCCTGGAAGATGAAGCCGATGCGGTCTCGGCGGAGGTCGCTGCGCTGGTCCGGTGCCAGCGAGGACAGGGCCGTGCCATCGACGGTGATGGCGCCCGCGGTGGGCGTATCGAGGCCACCAATGAGGTTGAGCAGCGTGGTCTTGCCAGAGCCCGACGGGCCCATCAGCGCGCTGAACTCGCCGGATTCGATGTTCAGGTTGACGCCACGCAGCGCCTTGACGACGTGGTTGGACTGTTCGTAGTGGCGCACGGCGCCTTGGACCGAGACGATGCTCATTACTGTTGCCTCATGGAGGTGACGGGGTCGGTGGTGGCTGCCTGCCAGGCGGGGTAGGCCGAGACGACGGTCGATAAGAAGACGAAGAACAAGGCCCAGCCGATGTCCCAGAGGGGCTCGAAGTTGGCATAGAACACGCCGTCAAAGGCGACATTCGAGACCGGTGCGGCGTCTTCCATTCCGGGCATGGTGAAGCCCATGGTCGCCGCTGGCCAGGTGAGCAGCAAGCCGCCGATCAGCCCCAGGCCGGCACCCACCATGCCCAAGATGAAGCCCTCCATCAGCAGCAGCTTGAACAGGTCGCGGGGCTTCATGCCGACGGCCAGCATGACACCCAGCTCGCGGGTGCGTTCGAACAGGCTCATCAACAGGGTGTTCAGCACGCCGATGCTGACGACCAGCGCCATCACCGGCCAGATGACGAAGGCAAACGAGATGTCCATCTCGCGGGACTTCTTGAGGTCGGGCATGGCTTCTTCCCAAGACAGCACCTCGACCGGGCGCTCGGCGAGGGCGGCACGGGCGGGTCCAATCAGGGCGCGGTGCTCGGTGCGGCCGTCCAGCAACACCGAGACCTGGCTGGCGGGATCGTCGATTGTCGGCAACATGCCCTGCATCGTCGCCAGCGGAACCATGACCAAAAAGCCGTCGATCTGGCGGCTGCCCGTCTCGAAGATGCCGCGAACCCGCAGCGGTTTGGACTCGTAGTCGCCGTTGACCCCCACCATCAGCACGACCTTGTCGCCCAGCTCGACGTCGAGCTTCCGAGCGAGCTTGGTCCCGATGACCAGGTGCTTGGTGTCCTCGGGCAGCAGCCAAGTGCCTTCAATGACCCGGTCGGCGATGCTGTTGACCTGGGCCTCGGCGTCGGGCTCGACCCCGCTGATGCCGACGCCCACGTTGTTGTTGGGGGACTGCAGCAGGCCGGCCATGGTGGTGCGGCGCAGCACGACCGCATCGGGGGCCACGCGGCGAAGTTCATCGGCGATGGCCGTGCTCTCTGCCACCAGCAGGTCGGCGTCCTGGCTCTCTTGGAAGCCTTCGCCCTGCACGACAATGTGCCCACTGATGGCCTTGACCGAGGTGTTGACAATGACGTCCCACATGCCGACTTGGAAGTTGATCATGAACACGGTCAGGGTCAGGCCGACAGCGAGCGCCAGCACGCTGATGGTGGACTGCACCGGGCGGCGCATGAGGTTGCGAAATGCGAGCTTGGTCAGCATGGTGGGCTACTCCTGCCGCATGGCGGTGATGGGGTCGAGGCGGGCGGCGCGCATGGCGGGCCACAGTCCGCCGATGGCCGAGACGATGAACAGCGTGACGGTGGGAATGACGGCGTCTTGCACCCGGAAGGCTCCGTGCAGCACGGGATCCAGGGTCATGCCGCTGACTTGAAAGCCCTCGCCTTCGCTGACGGCGAGGTCCAGGCCGACCTCGATCATGTACAGGTCCAGCACACCTCCCATGGCCAGGCCCATGACCGCCGACACCATGGCCAGCAGCATTGACTCGGCCAGCACGAGCTGCACGATGAAGGCGGGGCGCATGCCGACTGCCTGCATGACGCCGAACTCGCGGGTGCGCTCATAGACGCTCATGAGCAGGGTGTTGATGACGCCAAAGGCCGCCACCATCAGCACGACCACGATGAACACGCGGTTGAAGCCGTCGGACATGGCGATCATCTCGACGACTTCGGGACGAATCTCCCACCAGGGGCGAACCGCGAGGTCGGGCCAGGTGTTCTTGGCGTCGGCCACAAAGTCGCGGATGGTGTCGTTGTCGCCGGTGGTGACCACCACGATTTCGTGGACTTCGTCGCCCTGAACGGTGAGTTCCTGGGCCAGGGCGAGGTCCATGACGATGGACTTGTCCAGGCGATTGGTGCCGGTCCGGTAGATGCCGCGCACGCCGTAGATGTCGTTTCCGGTCGAGCCGTCGAGTGCCGAGGTGACCACGATGATGCGGTCTCCGACAGCGAGCTCGAGCTCTTCGGCCAGCCGGTAGCCGACGATCACCGAGCGACTGCCCTGTTCGGCGGGGTAGGCGCCGTGGGTGACCGCTCTGTCCAGGCGAGTCAGCTCGGCTTCCGCATCGAGGTCGGTGCCCAAGATGGCGCCAACGGCCCCCTCGCTGGCCCCTTCGCCCTCGCTGTCCTTGCTGAACAGTCCGAACCCGTTGATGCGTCCGTTGGCGGCGCGCACATCGTCCCGAGCCCGAAGGGTCTGCAGCAGCGCCGCGGCGTCGGGTACAGCGTCATAGGCCGACACCGTCTCGGGGTAGTCGGCGTGGTTGATGTGCACATGCCCGATGGACCGGTCGACGATGGCCTCGGTCATGTTGTTGGACATGCCCGCCATCATCGAGCCCATGAACATCGACATCGCGATGACGAGGCCCATGGCCAGTGCCGTGAGCGCGGAGCGGCGCTTGTGGCGACCGAGGTTTCGCCATGCCATTCGGATGATCAAGGCATCCCTCCCTTGGCCGTGGGGGGCAGGGAGCTTGCGACCGGACGGGTCCCCGCGGCCAACT
>CAYYHT010000762.1:0-3861 GCA_964471355.1 uncultured Enterobacteriaceae bacterium | reverse complement strand
CCCACCCCAGCGTGAAGTGGTCCATGCGCATGCCGTTGGGCAGGAACAAAAAGACCAGCCGAAACGCCTCGCCCTCGTCGGCTCGGGCCGCCCGCGGAAGCAAGCTGGCAAAGGCTGGCAGGGCAATGGTCGCCGCCGCAGCCCTCAGGAAATGCCGGCGATTCATGGAGCCACCTCCGGCTCGCCGGTCTTGCGGCGGAAGGGCTCGGACAGCACAATGGCCTCGGCCAACGCCCCGAAACTGTGCCCGCCACTGGCGAAGCGATTCTGCACCGCGTCTAGGTAGACAATGTCCTCGACGGTCGGGGCGCGCCCAAGAGCATAGGTCCAAGTCTTCTGGGCCATGCACCGGGGCAGGCGACGGTCCTGGGCCAAGTGAGCCCCCAGCTCTTCGACTCCTACAAATTCAAAGCCATCGGTCAAGCGGCCCGAGGCGTCGATGGGATTGCCAAGCTGGTCAAAGTCACGGAACACGCCGACCCCGTCGTACTCCTCGAGCGCAAAGCCGATGGGGTCCATGGATTGGTGGCAGCTCGCGCAGATCGGATCGGCGCGATGACGCTCCATGCGGTCGCGGAAGGACTCATTTTCGTCCTGTTGGTCCTGTTCGATCAGCCCCTCGACACCAGGAGGGGGAGGCGGAGGCGCCTCGCACATCAGGTTGGTCAACACCCAGGCCCCCCGTCGAACCGGGCTGGTGCGGGTTGGGTAGGACAATGCGGTCATCAGACCACCCTGGGAGAGCAAGCCTGCCCGAGGAAATCCGTCCGGAATTGGCCGGTTCGTAAACAGGCCATCTAGCGGCTCTTCCCAGCCATAGTGCTGCGCCAGTCGCGAGTCGACCCAAGTGTCCTCGGCCGTCAGCAGCTCGAGCATGTTGCGGTCCTCGAGGAAGAAGGGCGTGAGGAACAGCCGCATCTCTTCCTTCATCGAGATCTTCAGGTTGTCATCCCACTCGGGAAACGCCATGTAGTCCGGGCTGACGTTGTCGATGGACCGGGTGTACAGCCACTGTCCGGCGAGGTTGTCGACGAGTGCGCTGGATTTGTCGTCACGCAGCATGCGCTGCACCTGCTGGGCAAGCACATCGTCTTCGAGCAAGCTGCCCTCGTCCGCCAGCTGAAGCAGCCGGTCATCCGGCATGCTGCTCCACAGGAAGTAGGACAGCCTAGATGCCAGCTCGTAGGCATTGAGCTCACGGCTCTTGGCCGAGGTTGGATTCCGGTCCACCTCGACCCGGTACAGGAAGTGGGGCGACACCAGCATCGCCTTGACCATGACCCCGACCGCCTCTTCAAAGTCGGCGTCCAGGCCTCGGGCCATGGCATACAGCTGCAGCAGCCGGCTGAGTTCATCGCTCTCGACCGGACGTCGGAAGGCCCGAGCACCAAACTCACGGGCAATCTGGGCAGCGCATGCGTCCTCGCCGATGTCGCCCGGATCGCAGCCAAAGACCAAGTCGTAGCCGGCGGGTCGATCTGCGGTCACGCCGATTGGCCCCTCGATGTCGAACCAGTCGATGACCAGATTGCGGTCGGCGACGCCCTCTTCGTAGTAGTCGTTGACAAACCACACCTCGAAGGCGTGAATCCCGGCGTTGGTCTCGATGGAGAGCTCGAAGACGCCGGGGGAGTCGCTTGTGTTGGGCACATCGACGACGATCAATTGCGCTTGGTCGATGCCCATGGCCATCTGAGCCGGATCGGGCCCGCCTTGCTGGCCATAGGCGCGAACTCGAAACAGGTAGGTGCCCGGTCCAGGCAGATCGACATTCGCCTTGAGGAAGCCATTGCTCCACAGATTCCAGCCGTCTGCACTCGGTCCACCGGCGCCGGCGGACATCTGCTCGCTCTCGGCCTCGATGCGCCACTGTTGGGTCAATGCCTGTTCGGCGAGCACCCCGCGCTGCACGAGGTCGTCGGCGGCGGCCTCGTACATCTCGACGTGCAGCGGCGACATCGACAGCACCGCCGCTTGGTTGTCGAAGCCATTGCCAAAATCATCTTCGGGAAAGGTCCGAGCCGGCTGCAGATCGGTCTGCAGCAAGTCGCGCACGGTGTTGTCATACTCGGCCCGATTGAGCCGGTGCATGGTCACTCGACCGGCATCGGTGCCCGTAGGCAGGTCATTCCCACACCCAGCGATGAACAGCAGAGCCGCTAGCGTCACGTTCCCCTTCCCCGCGGCATTCTAGCAGGCCGTGTAAGGACCGGCAGGGCTCGTGCGTTCAGACCGCGAACCCACCCCGTGGAGTGCACCTTGCGCCTTTCCTTCATGCTCACTCTCGCCGCATCCGCATTCATTGCCTGCAACTCGAACTCTCACGCCGAGGTTCCAACGCCGCCCGATGCCGAGACGGTCTGGTTCACGACTACCCGCGTTCCCGTTCCGGCCTCCCTCGACTGGCGCAAGGCAAGCAAGAGCGCCGACGAGGCCCTGCCGATCAGCCTGACTGCGGGCGATGGAACCAACCTGGCGCTCAAGACGGTCAAGGTTCGCTCGGTCGTCACCGATCCACTGGCCTTCACCGAGCTGCATCTGTCCTTTGAGAATCCCCAAGACCGCACCATCGAGGGGCGATTCGAGATCACACTTCCTCCAGGTGCCGCCATCAGCCGCTTTGCCATGGAGGTCGATGGAAAATGGCAGGAGGGAGAGGTCGTCGAGAAGCAGTTCGCACGGCGAGTCTACGAGGACTTCCTGCACCAGAAGACCGACCCCGCTTTGCTCGAAAAGAAGGCGGGCAATCAGTTCCGCGCCCGCGTCTTTCCCATCCCTGCCAAAGGGGTGAAGCACCTCATTCTGTCCTATTCAGAGGAACTCGAAGACGGGTCGAAGCCCTACCAAGTGAACCTGTCCGGACTGCCGGAGCTCGAGCAGTTCGACGCGTCGGTGCATGTCGATGACTGGGACGGCGCCCCAAGAACCCTTGAAGTGAGCCGCACCGAATACCGGCCAGAAGGCAACTTACGCCTGGCCTTTGGCAAGGCCCAGAGCTCGGTCGGCGTGCGCAGCGGCGACATCGCCATTGCCCGCGTGCAGCCCAACTTCGGTGTGGCAGCAGACCCGGTGAACGGCCTCACCGTGCTGTTCGATACCAGCGCGTCCCGTGCTCCCGGCTTCTGGGGCCAGATCGAGCGCCTGCAAGGCACCCTCGCCGCCATCGCCGATGAACAAGGAGATATTCCCGTTCGCGTGTTGGCCTTTGACCAGGACGTGCGCGAGATCTACAGCGGACCTGCCACCGGGTTCAGCGACACGCACAAGGCTGCCCTGTCCGACCGAGGTGCCCTGGGCGCATCGGACCTCGAGTCGGCCCTCAAGCACGCTGGCGACGGCACAGTCCACCATCGCCTGTTGTTGGTTACCGACGGCATCGTGACCGCCGGAGACGACGAAGCAGGCACCCTGACCGCCTCGATCGAAGCGCTCGGCACCGCCGGCGTCGAACGCATCGATGTGCTGGTCGACGGCGGAATCCGCGATGAAGCCCTACTGACGGCGATGACCCGCTCAGGCCTAGCCCGAGACGGTGTCGTCATCGAAGCGTCCGGCTCTCTTGATGAGATCGCCGGACGCTTGGGCAAGGCAACGCGTTCGTCCATCGCTGTGACGGTTCCCGGCGCCGACTGGGTGTGGCCGGCGACCCTGGACGGCGTGCAGCCCGGGGACAATGTGCTGGTCTACGCCATGCTTCCCGAGAACGCCGACGTCGATGTGCAGTTCGACGGCGAGAGTGCCGGCGAGATTGCCTTTGCCGATGTGGCCCGTCCATTGGTGCAGCGCGCCGCCGCAGCTGCCGAGATCAGCAAGCTGCTGCTCGTCACAGGAATGACAACCGGGAGGTATCGCCTACCAGCT
>CAYYHT010000761.1:0-3864 GCA_964471355.1 uncultured Enterobacteriaceae bacterium | reverse complement strand
GCGACAGGAACCGACGCGGGCACCGTCGATGCTCAGCTCGACGATGGGCTGTCGCTCGATGGCAACTTGGTGCTGCCGGGCTTTCTGACCACCGGCGCTGCCCTCGATGGCACCGAGGTCGTCTACATCGGCTCGATCGAGACCTGGTACGGCAGCTTCGAGGAGTCGGTGACGGTTGAAGTCGAGACCGGACGCTTCGCCGGCCCGCAGTCCTTTGCCCGCAACCTGGGTCCGATTGTGCTGACGATTGACGGACTGTCTTGGGAGCTCGTCTACTACGAGTGATACAGGGTCCGCATGCTGCTGCTGCTCGCCCTCACCTCGTGCAATTCAACGGTCTGCCCCCGAACCACCGTCAAGTCGGCTGGCGAGTGCGTGCCCGCGGTCTATGACGCACCCGAGACCGAGTCGGTGCGCTTCGACAGCGGTACCGGCGACTTCCAGCTGCAGGGCACACTGCTGCTTCCAGTCAGCACGCACTACGACCGCCTGCCGCCCGGGGTTGTGTTGGTGCACGGAAGCGGCCCAAACACTCGCGACGAGCTGTCTACCGGCCAGCTGCTGATGCAGTTCGGCAAAGAAGTACGCATGTTCGAAGAGCTCGCCCAAAACCTGGTCGACCAGGGCTTCGCTGTGCTGCGCTACGACAAGCGCACCTGCTACCACTCCCAGCAGGGCTGCGAGAACGACTACCCGACCCCCGATGCCGACAGCATCAGCTACTGGCACTTTCGCGACGATGCGGACGCTGCGGTGAGCTACCTCGCAGGGCGCGGCGACATCGACCCGC
Organism: uncultured Enterobacteriaceae bacterium; assembly: GCA_964471355.1. GTDB lineage: Bacteria > Myxococcota_A > UBA796 > UBA796 > CAYYHT01. Next base: position 3,074 of record CAYYHT010000761.1, on the reverse strand, counting down.
TCGACGTCGTGGTGATGGGCCATTCCCAGGGAGGCCAGATCGTTCCCTTTGTGCAGCACGAAGCTGCGACGGACATCGTGCTGCTGGCTGGACCCTACCGACCCGTGGACCAGCTGCTCGAGTACCAGGCCGCCAAGACCGTCGATGTGCTCACCGTCCTTGGCTACAACGACGCCGACATCGATGTCTCCACAGCCGACCTCGATGATTGGGTGCTGCAGCTGGGCCAGATTCGAGCCGGCAACCACGACGGAGCCAGCTTCGGAAACACCCCGGCCTCATTCTGGACCGAGTGGCTCGACGCCGGCGACCAGACCCCCGATGCCGTCACCAGCTGGCCCCACGGCGTGCTGGTCCTCAACGGGGACTACGACTGGAATGTGCCGCCGACCGAAGCGACGATGTTCGACCTGCAGCTGGCCGCGCACCCCGATGCCGAGGTCCAGATTCTGCCCGAGCTGACCCATCCCTTCCTGCGTGTCAGCCAGCCCCAGTGGCAGCAAATCACCGAAGCCGACATCGGCGATGGGGTCGATGCCTCGCTGACCGACGCGCTCATCCCCTGGCTGCGACGAGCCCCCATTGAGTGACGACCGGTTCCGTGCCTTTCCACAGTTCGACCAGCCAGAACTGAGCAAGCACGCACGCAGCCGCCAGCGCTTTGGTGACCTGCTGGGCTCGCTCTTTCCCGCCTCCCACTTCAAAGAGCGGGTCGCCAAGGCCCTGGTCGAGCAGCGTGCGGTCAACCTCAAAGAGCTGCTCGAGAGCTTCGAGTTCCATCATCGAGTTCGACGCCGAGTGCGCGCTCCCATTGTCGCGGACCTGTTCTGCGGTCATGGGCTGACCGGGCTCATCTTTGCCATGGCCGAGAAGTCCGTCGAGCGCGTCATTCTGGTCGACAAGCGGCGCCCGCCCAGCTTCACAAAGATGCACGACATCATCTGCGAGCTGGCCCCATGGGTGCGCGACAAGGTCGAGTACCGGGAGCAGCTGGTGGAGGCGGCCAACCTGCCCGCCGGCACCACGGTCCTGGCCGTGCATGCATGTGGCCCGCGCACGGATCTGGCCATCGAGACCGCTGCCAAGTGCAAAGGCGCGCTGGCGCTGATGCCGTGCTGCTATCGATCCGCAGCCAGGCCGGGACCACGGGTCCTGCTAGAGGCACTGGGCACCGAACGGGCAATCGATGTGGACCGCACCTACCGCATCGAGCGCCTGGGTCTTCAGGTGGACTGGGCGTCCATTCCAGCCGCCGTCACACCGATGAACCGCGTGCTGATCGGGTGGCGATCCCAGAGCTAGGCTTCGGGTGCTTCGCCCTTCATGGACGTGTTCAAGCCGACAATCCGCTCTTCGGCGTCGAACTCGACCGTGAGCACATCGCCATTGGCGTGGGTCGCGATCAATGTGTTGTCCACGGCCTCGACCTGGGCGTCGTAGTGCTGGAACCAGCTCTCGACCGCCCAGCGCTGCTTAACGATGTCGATGCTGCTCAAGATGCTGCCTAGGGACGTCGCCATGCGCAGAAAGGGACGTTCCGGGGGCGGATTCAAGGTGGGATCGGCGAGAATCACGAACATGGCCCCGCCTTCGTAGGGACAGCGGTAATAGCCGGGAGCGCCCAGCAGGCTGACGGCAACCATGGCGAGCTGGTGGCCGGTGGCCACTTCGGTGTCGAAGCTGGTCTCGGTCAGCTCGGGCACGTCATTGGTCTTGCCGTATTGCTCGAGCAAGCGGGAGTCGCGCAGCATGGCGTCGGGAATCTGGGACATGCCATTGGCCCACGCCCACAGCCAAGTGCCGGTCTTTTCGGACTCGGTGCCCAGGATTTGCACCGGGACGGCTCGCTTTTCGCCTTCGTGTTCAAAGCGCACGCAGCCCGCACTCATGTCGAACATCCAGTCGCCATGCACGATCTCGGGCAGAGCGAACTGCCGCTCCATCGCGTGGAACTGGCTGCGGATGTACAGGATGCTGAACGCTTCGCTGCTCATTGGCCCGATCCGTAGAAAGCCAACAGGTCGTGGCGCATCTTGTCGAGCGAGGGTGGGTGCAGGTACATCATGTGCCCCGCCTCGTACCAAGTCAGCGTCAGGTTGTCATTGGCACCGCCGGTCGGGTCGATGTGGTCGGCGGTGTACTCGGCCGCAAAGAACGGCGTCGCGAGGTCGTACAGACCGTTCATCATCAGCACTTTGAGGTGCGGCGCGCTGATGATGGCCCGGCGCAGGTCGTCGCCTACGTTGATGAATCCGAAGCGGTCGCCTTGCTTCCAGTCCCAGCCGCTGTTCACCTCGAGGCTGATGACGGTATAGGCCTCGTCGGCCACCCAGCCGAGCTCTCGGCGCAGGTAGTCGTTGGCCAGAGCGGTGTAGGGGCCCATCAGGTAGTCGAACGCCGGGTCCCGCATGGTCTTGGGCGCGTCGCGTTCGTGATCTCGGCCCGCGTAGCGGCTGTCCAAGCGGCCAACGGTGTGGCCGTGTCCCGGCAGCAGGTTCTTGCTGAACCACATGTCCTCGATGCGCAGGCAGCGATCGGCGATGTCGTCTGCTGCAAGCCCCGTGTACCGGGCTAGCTTTGCGGCGACGGCGGTCTTGGTCTGCTGGTCGAGGCGGGCACCCTTCATCAGCGCCGGCATATACTCGTCGATGGCGAAGGCGCGGACCTCGTCCAGCAGCGCATCGAGGTCGTCAGGTGGGTCCGGCAGACGGCCATGGTAGTGGGCGGTCGCCGTATATGTGGGCAGGAACATGGCATTCGGCAGGTCGTTGCCGGCCTCGAACATCAGCGTCTTGAAGTCGAGGGCCACGCTGACCAGAACCAGCCCGTTGACCACGACTCCCCGGTCCAGCAAGTGCATCGCCAGCGCGGCCGCTCGTGTGGTGCCGTAGCTCTCGCCGATGACGTACTTGGCCGAGTTCCAGCGACCGGTGCGCGACAACCACAGCTCGATGAAGCGCCCCACACTCTCGATGTCGCCTTTGACACCGTGGAAGTCCTTGCCGGTGGCCTTGCCCAAGGGGCGGCTGAAGCCCGTGCCGACGGGGTCGATGAACACCAGATCGGTGGTGTCG
>CAYYHT010000760.1:0-3867 GCA_964471355.1 uncultured Enterobacteriaceae bacterium | reverse complement strand
CAAGTAGCGCGGATTGCGGCCGTGGTGGACCCGGTGGGCGGACGGGGTCATGAGCACCCACTCCAGCGGACCCAGCTTGTCGACGAGCTTTGTGTGGATGATGAACTGGTAGAAGTGGATGGCGCCGAAGATCACCCCAAACATCACCGGCGACAGGCCCAGCACGGCCAGGGGCACGACGAAGATGGCTGTCTGCGCCCACTGCAGGTAGCCAACGCGCTGAGCGACAGCGAGGTTGTACTCGCCCGACTGGTGATGAATCTGGTGGATCGCCCAGAACAGCGCGGTGACGTGCCCGGCTCGATGCCGCCAATAGAAGATGAACTCCATGAGCAGCCAGGCGCCCAGCCAGCCGAGTGGGGTCGAGGGCACGGTGAACAGCGCCAAGTGGTGGTGCATCCACGCGTACAGCACCAGGGTCGAGAAGCCGAACATGGCCTGCACAACGAGCTGTCCCAGGGAGTTGCCCACGTCGGACAGCGAGTCGGCTGCGGTGTACAGCTGCTGTCCCTTGGCGCGCCCAAGACCGTACTCGGCGGCCATAAAGACGACGATGACGCCGGCGAACGGGAGGTTCGGGTCGAGCACCGCTATTGCTCGGCGATAAAGGCGTCGACCTGCTGGGCGGTGGCGTTCATCGAGGTCACGGCCTGTTCGAGCGCGAAGTAGTCGGGCAGCTCGAGCCCGATGGCCTCGGCGTCGATCCAGTACGCGTCCAGGCGCAGGGTGTCGTCGCCGTCGGCAAACAGCACGGTGTACGAGAACTGGGCGTCGATGCGCACCAGGTTGGAGCTCATGTCCGAGCCGTCGGGAATCAGCTCGCGAATCACGATGGCAGCGGTGCCGTCGTCGAGGCTTGTGCGCTGAAACTGGCGGGTGAATTCCTGTTCTGAGCTGCCCAGCATGCCCATGTCGTTCTGCCGCCAGCCGTCGTATGCGTACGTCTCACTGGTGCCGGCCAGAAAGCTGTCGCGGTCGCCGTACTCGGTGCGCACCTCGAAGTCGGTGGTCACGTCCAGGAACTCGTCCATCTGTGGATAGGACCACGCCCACGCGATGTCTTCGAGGGAGCTGGTCATGGGGACCTTGGCCGCGAGTCCGACAATGCCCAGCTCAAGGACGGTGTCGACACCAGCGCTGTCGATGTCCTCTTGGCTCAGGTCGTCGATGCGCAGGCCTTCGAGCAGGTCGTCTTCGTAGGTCAGCAGCAGCGGATGCAGGCCGGTGGCCGCTGCGCCTGCGCGATCCGCCCCCTCATCGAAGCCCACAAAGCCGTAGACCACCAGCTCTTCGATGGTGTCGGGCGCGTCGAACACCTTGCAGCCCGGAAGGCAGACCGCCAGCAGTGCAATTGCGCTCCATCTCACGATTGCCGACCCTCCCTGGCTGCCTCGAACATAGCCGACTGAGCCCAAAGAGCGGCGAGCTTCGCCTGCCTCGCCTCGCCTACCCAACGCTCGACTTGCTATTCGATTGATCGTCGTTATGATACAAATCTGTATTGATTCAGAAATGTATCATTGGAGGCGTGATGAAAAACCGAACTGGCAAACCCGTTCGCGGTGCTGACTTCTTTGATCGCGACCGGGAGCTCGAGGCTTTGGTACCTCGTCATGCGTGATTCCGTGCTGCTTCTGGCTCCGCGCCGCAGCGGCAAGACTTCAGTGAAGTTCCGCAAGGAAACCGCGTCGGTGGCTCTTGTCGACGAATGCTACGAGCGCCTCTTGGGTCCAGACCGTCGCAAGCACTTCGCCCACTGGGAGGAGCGGCTCGACGACCCGCTGGCCAGTCCGGGGGAGCGCAGTCTTGTGCGCAAGCTGCTGAACGCGGCGGCGAAGGACCCCGACGGAATCGAGCAGAGCACGGTCACGCAGCTTCGGAGCACGCTGGGTACGGGGCTAGATCTGGACACCGATGGCTTGCTGCTGGGATTGCAGCACGACGGCTATCTGGTCAAGGTGGACGGACGGTGGAGGTATGCCTCGAGCCTGCTACGGGAGTGGTGGCTGCGTTGGAAGGTGTCTCGATGATCGGCACTCGGCAGCGCACCACCTACAACCCCGGTCAGCTCGACCGAGAGCACCTGATTGCTGGCTTTGTGGTGCGCAAGGCCGAGCTCGAGGAGTTGGTCCACATGGTGCGTACGGCACCGTCCGACGCCTCTCCTCAACATGGGCTCATTCTCGGGTGGCGAGGAATGGGCAAGACGACGTTGCTGCATCGGCTCGCTTACCTGATCGAGGACGACGACGAACTGCGAGAGCAGTGGATTGCGGTGTTGTACGACGAAGAGCAGTACAACGTCGCCGAGCTGGCGGACTTTTGGATCAACAGCCTGGAGATGGTGGCCATAGCGAGTGGCGACCTATCTCTTCGAGACCAAGCCGATCAGCTGGCCGTGGAGTACGGCGGAGACGCCCTAGAGGAGGCAGCTCGTCGTGCGCTCCTCGACGCGGCCACCGTCAAAGGCAAGCGATTGCTGCTGCTCGTCGACAACTTCGATGAGATCGTCAGCGCCATCGAGGATGACGTCGAAGCCAGCCGACTGCGCGAACTGTTGCAGCATCAGTCCGAGATCATGTTGATCGGAGCCAGCAGCCGAGCCATTGAGGCGACCTACGACTACGACCAGCCTCTGTACGAGCTGTTCCGCGTCATCGACATGCCGGCCCTGACCGCAGAAGAAAGCGTGCAGCTGCTGACAGAACTGGCCGAGGCAGACGGCGACGAGGCTTTGCTTGCGCGCATTCGAGCCTCAGAGAAGCGACTGAAAAAGCTGCAGCTGCTCATGGGAGGCAATCCGCGCACGATTGGTTTGCTGTACGAGATGCTGCAAGAAGGACCGGCCGCAGACCTGCGTGTGCACCTCGAGAAGGTGTTGGACAAGCATACGAGTCTGTACAAAGACCGGGTCGAAAAGCTTCCCAAGCAGATGCGGCGTGTCTTCGTGGCGCTTTGTCAGCGCTGGAATCCGGCGTTGGCGACCGACATCGCCGGCGACTTGCGTCTGGACCGAGGCCCGGTGAATGGTCAGCTGGCGCGCCTCGCCGAGCTGGACTTGGTCGAGAAAGTGGACATCGGAAAGCGGGCGGTCGCGTACCAAGTGCGCGAGCGCTTCTTCAACATCTGGTTCCTGATGCGCGGGGGACGTCGCAGTCGCCAGAAGCTGCGCTGGTTGATCGAGTGGATCGACCTGTTCTATTCCGAAGAGAAGTACGGCCAGGAGACCGAGCGACTCGTCGAGACCTTGGGTGGGCGGGGGCTGGACACGCCGGGCATGCGCCGCATGCTGGAGTACGCGTTTGCGATGAGTTCCGCCGAGCTCGCTGGCGATGAACGCAGGCGCCTGTGCGATGCGGCGTTGGAAGCAGCGGAACGCGAAGGGCTCGGGAGTGCCCCCATCGTGGCCGAGCTGACGCGGTTGGGCTCGCAGGAGCCGGCTACTGAGTCGCAAGCCAACTTGCAATTGGCAGAGATCCGCGCAGTCATGGCTCTCATCGCCGGCGACGCTCAAGAAACCATCAGGGAAGCGATGGCAGCGCGTGCCCTCGGCTCACTTGAGCCAGTAGTCCTTCAAGCCTTGCTGGCAGCGTTGACAATGAGTGGAGACCCCAACGCCGCACTCGCTCAGCTTGAGCAATGGCCGTTGGCTGTTCGTCGAGCTCCGCCAGTAGTGGCGGCGACCCTCGATGCGTTCCGCCACTCTGGCCAAATGGGCAAGGCGTTGGTGCTCGCCGAACGAGTGCTAGGTGAGCACGCCGAAGATCTTGAGCTACGGGCGCGAGTGGCAGAGTTCCATACCAATCGAGGTGCCCACGACGATGCGCTGCAGGTCCTACAGGACGCGTCAACCCAGGCGCCTGCTAT
>CAYYHT010000759.1:0-3872 GCA_964471355.1 uncultured Enterobacteriaceae bacterium | reverse complement strand
CTGCTGCCACGCGTCCTTGTCGATCTCGAGCTCGGGCACGTCCTGTCGGTCCACGATGGGCTTGGCCGATGCCGAGAAGTCGTGTGCGGGGCTCTCTTCTTCGACCTTGACGACCTGGTTGGCGCGAATCATCACGATCTGCTCGGCACCCTGCCGGTAGCGACTGTCGAGCTCTCTCCAGACCACTTGGCGCAGGGCATATTCGGGGGCGTCGTCGACAGGCAGGCGCACCGTGCCTCGGCCGCCTCCACCCCAAGCGCTCATGCCTCGAATTTCATGGGTGCTGTCCAGCTCTGGCGTCCCCACACGCAGGTCGATGTCCAAGAAGCGGCTGGTTTCATCATCGGTGCCAGCCAGCGTTCCTTCAATCGCATTGACGGTCCACTCATCGCGGGTCTCGACGGCGAGAGCGACGTAGTGCGGTTTTTCGTCTTGCTCGGCAAAAGTGACCATCGCCCGGTCGAGCTCAGAGACCAACAGGTTCTCGAGCATGCTTGGGGATGTTTCTGCGCCCGCGAAACTCAGGAGAAGGAGCCAAGTAATCACGCATGCTCTCCACGAAAGACCGGCAGTGTAGCCCAACCGATTCAGGCCAGGACACCAGCTGTCGTGCGAAGTTTCTCACCGCGGTCCACAATATGTAGGACCTCGTTCCGTTTCCCTGGGTGACGCCTCACCCGGAGCCGCGATTGTTGGCCTTGGACACTCTACAAACTCAGATCAACGGACACACCGAAGAGCTCCTGGCTTTTCTGTCCCGACGCACGCGTACTCGCACCGAGGCCGAGGACTTGTGCCAAGAGACGTGGCTGCGCATTCATCGCAGCTCGGCTGTCTTCGAAGACGACTCGGGCTTTCGGGCCTACATGTACACCGTGGCTCGCAGGCTGTTGATCGACCACCACCGTCGCCGGTCCGCCCGTGTACAGCTCGTCTCTCTGGAGGGAGGAGTCGGAGCCACCCAGAGCTGGGGTCCCGATGCTGCGGCGTCCGCCAGCCAGATTCTGGAAGTCGTCGAGCGCACCCTGCTGCAGATGAAGCCCGAGATTGCCGAGGTCTGGCGCTGGCGCATGACGCAAGACATCTCGTTCAAGGACATCGCCGCCCGTCAAGACTGCGGCCTAAACACAGCGCTCGGTCGAATGCACCGGGCCACAAAGATCATTGCAACGGCGCTTGATGCCGCCGGACTGCGAGGCAAACGATGAGCTGCGAACACGCAGAAACCAACACACTTCTGTGGCTATATGGCGAGGGAGACGACGCTCACGCCCAGCATGTAGCGGCATGTGAGGAGTGCACTGAAGTGGCCAGCCTGCACGCGGACACGGGCGCCATGGTGGCCCCTGTGCTGCCCGTGCTTCGACGTCCACACACTGAAGGCGGCCCTGTTGTGGCTGCTGCCCCAGCACCGCAGCCGGCCAACAACCGCAGCTGGCTCGTGCCCTTCGCGGCGGGCGTCGCGGCTTCGGCGGTGGTGTTCTTGGGCCTCGGCGGCCTGCCCGGCGAGTTTGCAGACCCCGTCGGCGACACGGTCGCGCTTGTCGAGGCGGTGGTCGAGACGACCGAGCCCGTCAGTACCGCATCGCTCGAGGCCGAGCTGTTCGACGAGTTCGACTTGGTCTTCGATGACCTCGACGCTCAGCTCGACGCGCTCGCCGCTGACATGAACTCCCTGTAGGAATGCCGATGTTCAACAGACTCCTGTTTGGCGCACTGTTGCTGAGCCACACCACGGCCTTGGCGCAGCAGCCTCCCCGCGGCCGAGGAGGCCCTGACGCCCAACGCATGGAAGAACGGCGTGACCGCCTGATGGAGCGAGAGGGCGAGCTGCTTGCATTGGTCAAAGAGCACGCCCCTGAGCGCTACGAGACCCTCGTGGGCCTCAAGACGACCGACCCCGAGGCGTACATGCGCACTCTGCGGCGCATTGCCAAGGTGTACCGCGAGACCGGGGGCGATGAGGTCGCCGTCGGGCGCAAGATCGAGATGCACTCGCTCGAGCGCGAGCTTCATGAGCTGGCCGGCGACTTCTCGAGCCTGTCCGCAAGCGACCAGAAGGCTCGCCGCAAGCAGATGGATGAGCTGGGCTCGACCCTGTTCACCCTGCGCCAAGAAGACCGTCGCGCCAACGTGGTGCGGCTCGAGGCCCGCCTCGAAGAGCTGAAGGCCGAGATCGAAGAGCGCGAAAAGAACGAAGACGAGCTCATCGACCGCTTCATCGACCACTTGATTCACGGAAAGCCGGACCTGTAAGGCAGGGGCGAGCTTCGTCTCGCCCTCGATCCGCTCGCCGACTTCAGACTCAACCCGCTAGCTATTCGAGGCCCGCGTCCTCGAACTCGCGCTCGAGCTGGGTGCGGTAGGCGAACATGCCCCAGACGGTGAACAACGCATAGCCGATGGCGAGCAGCACCCCGACCCGCCGCGGTCCGGGATGATCGATGACCGGACCGAGCTCGAACAGCACGAAGGCCAGCACATAAGGGGCGATGCCCCAGCTCTGGCCGTGGCGAGCGAGCCAGTCGTTGTGGCGCCACCAGTCGCCCAGCAGGAACACTCGCTGCGCCCTGGCGCCGCCCATGGCGTGCATCGCGACCGGATGTTCGGGGTCGTGACGCAGCGCATTGCGGGCGGGCAAGCGCACGGCGTCCAGCTGGCCCATCCTGAGCAGCACGTCGGCCAACAACGCCTGTGCATCTGCATCGTAGGGGTCTTGGGTCGTCAGTCGGCGGGTTGCTTGTTCGGCGCGCTGCAGCTCGCCTTGGGCGGCCCACGTCTCGGCTTGAAGCAGCTCGAGGGTCGTGTCGTCCGGGTAGCAGATGCGGGCCTGTATGAGTTCTTTGGCGGCAGCGTCGTGGTCGCCTGCGGCCGACAGTGCGCTTGCCAGCAGCATCCACAAAGTCTCGTCGTTGACGACCTTCAGGGCATTCCGCGTGCGTGCCGCTGCCAGTCGGTAGCGCCCCTGAACCAGCAGGCTCTCGGACAGCACGATGTGCGCTTCGACCTGGTTGGGGTCGTCCCGCAGCGTGGCCCGTGCGTGCTCTTCTGCGTCGAGCAGCCATCCTCGCTCGACGAGCTGGCGCGCAAAGGTGGCGTGCTCTGCAGGGTCGGCGGGTGGATTGGCCAGGGTGGCATCTTCATCTCCGGCGAGGCCGGCGCGCTGTTCGACGGGAAGCATGAGGTCCCAGCGGCGCTTCTGGAAGGCATAGGCGATCAGGGAGCCGCCCAGCAGCCACGTGCTGACGGACAGGTCCAGCCATGCAGAGGCGCCTTCGGAGAGCTCGGGCATGGCCAGGTGCACCGCCGCCAGCGCTGTCGCTCCTCCCCCGGCAGTCACCACGGCAACAATCTCGGGCGTGCGGGAGGGGCCGGCGATGAGGCGGGCGTTGAACACCATCCAGAGCCATCCGAGCCAAGGGTGCAGGATCGGAATCATCAGCATCGGGAACACCGGGTGCACGGCGGCCCAGCGGTGAATGATTGGACGGCGCTCGATGCGGCTCAAACGGTGTCCGCGGGGTACTCGACCACGGTGCCGTCGGCGTAGGTGACCGACGCCTTGCCATCTAGTAGCCAAGCGATCATGGCGCTGGTGGCTTGGTCGTGGGTGACTCGAATCGAGTAGCCCAGGTCGCGGAATGCAGGCTCCATGTCGTAGTACTGGTCGGTGCCCAGTGCCGTGGCGATCTGCGGGGTCATGCGGGGCTCGCCCGACATGTTGAAGGTGCGCCAGAACCACTGGATGGCTGAACCCAGCATGCGGGCCATGCGGTAGCTGACTTGCCGTTGTGGACGGGGAATGTCCAACGCGTCGAGAAAGGCGCCGAGCCAATCCCACAGGATGACCGGGGTGCCGTCGCTGATGAAGT
>CAYYHT010000758.1:0-3880 GCA_964471355.1 uncultured Enterobacteriaceae bacterium | reverse complement strand
GGTCGAAGTTTGCGGTCATGCGCTTGATCTGCAGCACGGGGCCGCCGCCCGCCCACAGAGTGGTGTTCGCATTCGGCAGCTCAAGACGGCCGCCGGCTCCGGCGAACAGCGGGAACAGCACCAGGTTCTGCGTGACGGGATTGGGCTCACTCTCGCCAGGTGGCAAGTAATTGGTGTCCTTGTCCAGGGACCAGGTCGAGATGCCGACGCGGAACATGGTGGCGCCGGTCCAGCGGGTCCGGAACTCGGCGTCGATGCCTCCTGTGCCAGCCAGGGACTTGCCCAGGTTCGAGATGGCGCCGCCGGTCACCATCAGGCTGCGTTCGACCGGTCGGGGTGCCAGCAGCAACTGGCCAACCGTGTTGGCATCGCCGTCGAGGCCAACGGCTTCGATGCGCACAGCGCGGGTGCGCTCTCCGGGCGCCGGTGTGTACTCGGCCACCCAGGTCCCGCTCACGGCGTCGAGAACTGGAGCCCCCACGACGCCCTCATTGGCCTTGAGCTCAACGGGCAGGTCGGTGATGACGTTGCCGTAGCGGTCCAGCATCCTCACCCGCACAAAGGCGACCGAGTTCTGCGTCAGGTAGAGCACAGGCGGGTCGATCGTCAGCGATACGCTGCTGATGCGGCCTGTCGCCACCCGCACGACGCGACGCTCGACGAATTCAGGGGTCCCAGGGCCGCCGAGTGCTGCGCTGTTTCGAAGGGCCACTTGCCGAATGGTGCGCAGCGGCGTTCGCGCGGAGAGCACGACCGGACCTTCGCCCGGGGGCAGCGGAACCACCGCAGTCGCCCATCCCTCTTTGTCCGTGACCGCAAACAGTGAACCCTCTCCGGCCGATAGCGCCAGATCCACGTCCGCCAGAGCCCGACCGTCGCGATTCAGAGCCCGGGCAAAGACCGTGACGTCGCCCTGCGTGTTGACCGAGCCGTGGGTGACTTCGAGATCAGCGACAGCCCCGGTGCCGGGGGGACGGTCGAAGCGAGCGGTGATGACGTCCTCGCCAACCTTGAGCACATCGGCGGTGCCGGTGTAGCTGCCGCGCGCAATGGCGCCGTCGACCTGCTCCATGTCCACCTGCCCCAGCTTGGCGCGGACCTGAACTCCATATGCCGACAGGCGAGCGCCCTGAGCGTCCTCGAGAATCGCCTGAATCTCGGCGTATGGCGAGTCGACAGAGAGCTCTTCGGGATAGACCTTGAGCCGCAGACTGGCCGCGTAGTTGGTGGCGACCGGAACCCGCATCTTGGTCTCGGCGGCACTGCCGATGTTGCAGAAGACGCGCAGGTCCACGGGGGCCTGAAGGTGGGCTGCAGGCAGATAGGCCACCCAGCTGCCTCGCTCGAGTTCTTCGACCGGGACCTCGCCGAGCACACCGGACCGGCATGTCGGAGCCCGGCCGTTCCACGAGTGACCATCGCCGTGAATGCCGCGCAGGTAGATGACCGGTAGCGGGCGCCCCGGCACCTGCTCGGCTGTGGCCAATCCGACCAAGGCCGCAGCTGGACTCGCCGGCAACGCAAGCTCGGTTCGCGCTTCATTGCCGACGGGATCTGTGATCAGCGCACTCGCCGACAGCTCACCGGGGTATTGATCGAGCGAGGCTCGCAGAATGCCGTCGTCGCCGGCGATGAAGGGTCCGTACTCCCGTGTGCCGACGGTCAGCACCATCTGGGCTCCGGCCTCGCTCTGCAGTGCAATCTTGGGACGCGCGCGCAGGCGAATGCCCGTGGAGATCGGCCTGGCGTCTCCACGTCCATCGCGCAGCAGCACCGGAACGTAGCGGGGAAACTTGCTCTCTCCGGGCTGCCAGCGGACCACCAAGCCGTGCTCGTCAGTCTCGACTCCGAGCACCGTCCCCTCGCCCACGGCCACCTGCAGGGCGTCTGCAGGAGGCAACGCCTCGCCTCGAACCGGAATGAGGATTTCCTTCGCTCCGACGGAGCCATCGATGCGGCGACCGACATTCAGGTCTGACTTGCGCGGGCTCTCGACCGTCAGGGGTCGCCGAACCGCGAGCTGAAGCTCCTCGACCACGATGCGGAATGTGACCACTCCGGGCTCGATTGGGGCTGTATAGGTCGCACTCCAGACCCCAGGTCGTTTCGTGGCCACAGGCGCACTCAGGTTGCCTGCCGACACCTCGGCCATGGACAGCCGACCCGCTGGGCGCCCATCATCATCGGCGACCGCAATCTGGACCTCGGTCGTTCTGCCGGCGAGAACTGTGCGCACCGGAACGACCTCTACCGTAGAGGCGAATGCGGCAAGGGCCCAGCTCAACAGAACAACGATGAAGCGCCTCCAGGCTCAGGGATTGACCACCGGCGTGCCTACTTTGACCCCCAAGTCGGCAGTGATCTCCCCTCGCGCATCTGCCGTACCGCCAAACAACCCCAGAGCGTTTACATCAACCACGTTTATGTCGTCCCGCAGCTGAATCGGAATGGTCCAGGTTCCATCCGGCTTGACGATGGTCGTCTTGGGTTTGCCGTCGTTGATGACGATGATTGTGGCGCCGGGTTCGCCGCGACCGGCCATGACGGCCACGTCTTTGTTGGTCTTGAAGTCCTTGGGCGGCCACTCGACCTCGAGCATCATGTCCTCGGGAATGGGCGCCATGACCGGGTCGGCGTCACCTTGGAGGAGCAGGCGTTCGCCCTGGCCAATCCGATTGGTGCCCGGAATGCCCTGCGCCCCCAGCTCGCCGCGGTCCACTTCGACCGCGAAGTTGTCACCAATGCGTGCCGCTTCGAAGTCGGCGTCGACCGCCAACACCTGTCGGCCTTGGCTGCCAACACGCACGCTTGCCGAGGTGGGTCGCACGGTCGCCGAGATGCGGCCGCCTTCGAGCTCGAGCTGCAGCTCGTCGGCCGAGACCGAGGCCACTTGAACCGTGGAATCTTCGGCCAGCCGAATCATCGTGTCGTCGCCCAGCTGCAGCACCAAGCGCCCGTCCGTACCAGTGACAATGCGGTCAGCCGCGCTCAGCGCCAAGCCGGCCTTGACGTCGACGGCATGGCTCTCGGCGGCGGTGACGGTGACCCCGCCAACGACCTCGGCAATGCGGAGCTGATCGCTGCCAGAATCGCCGGTCAACCACGCCGTCGTCGCAATGGCCGCCACGACCATCAAGACCACCACAGCAATGGGCAAGGCGCGGTCCATCAGGCGTCTCCCTGCATGGTGCTGCCTGCATTTGGCAAGACAATCGACCACTGCCCGCCGGGCAGCTCGGGTTCTTCGAGTCGGCCCTTGACCTGGTCGAGCACCTGCCGTGCGACCCACAGCCCCATGCCGCTGGCCATGTAGTCGTCGCGCGACTTGCCGAGCGCCACATTGTTCGACGGAGCGAAGGTCAACCTCACCTCGCCGTGCTCGACGCCACCCGAGATCCGGAGCGTGTCTCCGTCCCCGAGGCCTGCGCGCAATGAGTTGAGGATCTGGGCCAAAAGTCGACTTCCGAGTACTGGATCGATTCGAACATTCAGGGGGATTTCCGGCGGGTTCCAGTCAAGTTGAACCCCTCGTTGCCGGAAACTTCCCCGCACAAGCCCCAACACCTCGCGAAGAATCTCTGCCAGATCTACCACGGGCGCCGCGCGACGATCCACGTCACCGCTGCTGAACCGCACCATGGCCGCCACCACCTCGCGGCAGCGCTCGGCCTGTTCCTCGATGCTCTTGAGGCGAGGGTCGTCTGGGTTGCTGGCCCGCAGCATCTGCGTCATGCCCAGGATTCCGGTCAGCGGATTGTTCAGTTCGTGGGCCAGACCGGCACCCACCTCGGCCACAGCTGCGAGCTGTCCACTCTGCACGAGCTTTGCCTGGGCGTCGCGCAGCTCTGCGGTGCGCTTGTCCACCCGCTGCTGAAGCTCG
>CAYYHT010000757.1:0-3894 GCA_964471355.1 uncultured Enterobacteriaceae bacterium | reverse complement strand
TTTGGCGTGCTCATCGGTAAGGAGGTCTTCGGCGGCACGGGCATGAACATCCTCAACCCCGCGTTGACCGCACGCGCTTTTGTGTTCTTCAGCTACCCAGCAGCCATCAGTGGCGCCAAGGTCTGGGATGTCGCTGGCATTGCCAATCCGCTGACCACGAGCTCCGAGACGCTGGTCGACGGGTACACCGGCGCCACTCCGCTTCTTGCGGTGTCGTCGGTCAAGCCGGGCAAGCTGCCCGATTGGGCTGCCGGTCTCGACCCTTCCGAGCGGGCGGTGGCAGCACTGAATCAAGAGGGCTGGGACTTCATGGCCCTGGCCATGGGCAACCTTCCGGGCTCGATGGGCGAGGTCAGTGCCGTTGCGGCGCTTGTCGGCGCCATCTTCTTGGTCGTTACCGGCATCGCTTCGTGGCGAATCATGGTGGGCTGCGTCGCTGGCGTGCTCGCGACCGGAGCCATGTTCAACGCGCTCGCTACCGGCGACAGCGTCACCATGATGCACCTTCCGGCTCACTACCACTTGGTGGTCGGCGGCTTTGCATTCGGTGCAGCCTTCATGGCCACCGACCCCGTCTCGGGTGCCATCACGCCGACCGGCCGCTGGATCTACGGCTTCTTCATCGGCGTCATGTGCGCTCTGATTCGCGTGGTGAACCCGGCCTACCCAGAGGGCATGATGCTCGCGATTCTGTTCATGAACGTGTTCGCACCGCTGCTGGACTACTACGCCATCAAGGGCATGCGAACCCGCCGGCTCGCAAGGCTCAACATGACCGGGGAGG
The DNA here is from genome assembly GCA_964471355.1 of uncultured Enterobacteriaceae bacterium. GTDB lineage: Bacteria > Myxococcota_A > UBA796 > UBA796 > CAYYHT01. The sequence goes on along the minus strand of CAYYHT010000757.1, from coordinate 3,110 downwards.
GTGTCTAGATGGCACACGGAACTGGCTACATTTTCGCGTTCGCGGCTGGGGTCTGCCTCGTCTGCAGTCTCGGACTGGCGGTGACCTCACAGGCCCTCAAGGAGCGGCAGCAGGTCAACATCAAGCGCGACTTCCAAAAGAACGTGCTGTTGGCGCTCGACTTGCCTGGCGACGGTCAGCCCCCGCTGGTCGGCGAGCAGATCGAAGCCATGTATGCAGAGCGCGTCAAGCTGGTCGTCATCGATACCACTGGCGTCGTGCAGGAGGGCAAGGTCAAGGCCGACGTCGAGTCTGCGCGCGCGGCCGCCAAGGGCACCGACAATCCGGTGGCTCTGATGCCCGTGTACACCCGGGTCGATGACGGCAATGTCGTGAACTACGCCATCGAAGCCAACGGCGTCGGGCTCTGGGGACCCATCTCGGGCTTCATCGCCCTGGGCTCTGACGGCTACAGCGTCACCGGAGCGACTTTCTTCGCTTCGAAAGAGACCCCCGGACTGGGCTACGAAATCACCCAGCCCAAGTTCACCCAGCAGTTCAAGAAGGCCGCTGGCAAGCGCATTCACGACGGCACCTCCCCCCGGGGAATCGGCGTCAAGAAGCCCGGCACGACCGCCGGTCTTTGCCCCGGCGACGAGATTGCCTACTGTGTCGACGGCGTGTCTGGCGCCACCATCACCGGTGACGGTGTCGACGCCATGGTGGCCGAGGCAGTCGTAGCCTACGAGCCCTATCTGACCCACATTCGCAACGGAGGAGGCAGCTGATGGCAGACGCAGCCGCTGGTGCCACACAGGCCCCCCCGAGCCCCCCGGCTCAACCCTTCGAGTTCTTCGGCAAGAAGCAACGCGAAGCCGTCTTTGACCCGCTGTCGGACAACAATCCGATCACCATCCAGATCCTGGGCATCTGCTCGGCTCTGGCGGTGACGGTTCGCGTCGACAAGGCCATCGTCATGAGCATCGCGGTCATCGCCGTGCTCTGCTGCAGCAACGTCATCATCTCGGTGTTGCGCAACTGGATTCCGAACAGCATCCGCATCATCATCATGCTGGCCGTTGTCGCATCGCTGGTCATCATCGTCGACGAGGCGCTCAAGGCGTTTCTCTACGACCTGTCCAAAGAACTGTCGGTGTTCATCGGGTTGATCATTACCAACTGCATCATCATGGGCCGAGCCGAAGCCTTTGCCATGCAGAACAAGCCCTGGGACAGCTTCCTGGACGGGCTTGGAAACGGTGCCGGATACGGCATCATCTTGGTCGTTGTCTCGGTCTTCCGCGAAGTTCTTGGCAGCGGCACGCTGCTCAACTTCTCGGTGGTGCCCCAGTCGCTGTACGACCTTGGCTACCAGAACATGGGCCTCATGGTGCTCTCTCCTGGCGCGTTCATCGTGCTGGGGCTGCTCATCTGGGCGCAGAGAGCCTACACCGGCTTCGTGGAGGACTGACCCGTGGAAGACCTACTTGCACTCGCAGTTCGCTCGATCTTCGTCGAGAACATCCTTCTGTCCCTCTTCTTGGGCATGTGCTCCTTCTTGGCTGTGTCCAAGAAGGTCGAGACCGCCGTCGGCCTTGGCGCCGCGGTCATCTTCGTGCTGGGCCTGACCTGCCCGCTCAACTGGATGCTGCACAACTACCTGCTCAAGGACGGCGCGCTCGGGCTTATCAGCCCTTCGCTCGCGCACGTTGACCTGTCCTTCCTCAACTTCATCATGTTCATTGCGACCATCGCGGCCGCGGTTCAGCTGGTCGAGATGGTGATGGACAAGTTCACGCCGGCTCTCTACAACCAGCTGGGCATCTTCCTGCCGCTCATCGCGGTGAACTGCTCCATCCTGGGCGGGTCGCTGTTCATGGTCGAGCGCGAGTACGACTTTGTGCAGTCCATCGTCTACGGCCTGTCGGCCGGTGTCGGCTGGGCCATGGCCATCATCGCGATGGCCGCCATTCGGTACAAGCTCCGCTACAGCCACATTCCTGACGGCCTCAAGGGCCTCGGCATCACCATGATCATGACCGGCCTGATGGCCATCGCGTTCATGGCCTTCGCCGGCATCAAGCTCTAAGGAGAGGCGAACATGGATCCAGCAACCATTGGCGCCGCAGCCGTCATCTTCACCGCAGTCATCATGGGCCTCGTGGCGATGATTCTGGGGGCTCGCTCCCAGCTTGTGGCCCAGGGAGACGTCAGCGTCTTTATCAACGGCAACCCCGATCTGACAGTCAAGGTGGCCCCCGGCCAGAGCTTGCTCTCGGCCTTGGGCAGCCAGAAGGTGTTCATCCCCTCTGCATGCGGTGGCGGCGGCACCTGCGCACAGTGCAAGTGCATTGTGCTCGACGGGGGTGGCGACGTGCTGCCCACCGAGCTGCCCAACCTGTCTCTGGCCGAGCGCAAACAGAATGTGCGCCTGTCCTGCCAGGTCAAGGTCAAACAGGACCTCAAGCTGAAGCTGCCTGAAGAGATCTTTGGCGTGAAGAAATTCACCTGCAAGGTCATCAGCAACGACAACGTCGCGACCTTCATCAAAGAGCTCAAGCTGCAGCTGCCCGAGCCCATGGACTGCCGTCCTGGCGACTATATCCAGATCGACGTGCCGCGCTACGAGCTCGACTACAACCAGCTCAAGGACAACATCGCTGACGAGTACAAGGGCGACTGGGACCGCTTCAACGTGTGGGACGCAAAGGCGTTCAACCGCGAAGACGGCATCTACCGCGCCTACTCCATGGCGAACTACCCGGCCGAGGGCGACATCGCGATGTTCAACATCCGCATCGCCTCGCCGCCTCCACGCGGGCCAAAGGGCCTTCCGGGCGGAGTGTGCTCGTCTTGGGTGTTCAGCCTCAAGGCCGGCGATGAAGTCACGGTGGGCGGTCCATTCGGCGAGTTCCATCTCAACGAGGGCACCGGTCGGCCGATGATCTACATCGGTGGCGGTGCCGGAATGGCACCGTTGCGCAGCCACATCTTCCACATGTTCCGGGTCCTGCAGACCGGCCGTGAGATCCACTACTGGTACGGAGCCCGCTCCCCCAAAGAGGTCTTTTACTGGGACGAGTTCAAGGCGCTCGAGGCCGAGTTCCCGAACTTCAAGTGCTTCCTGGCTC
>CAYYHT010000756.1:0-3895 GCA_964471355.1 uncultured Enterobacteriaceae bacterium | reverse complement strand
GCAAGTTACCATGCTCGTCGACCGTGACCGTGTCCCCTGGCGAGGTCACCGTCGCCTGGTCCGGCGGCAAGCCGCTGTCCCGGCACGAGCTCGAGAACCTGTTCGACCACCTGTTCACGGGCGACGGAGCCTCATCGAGGCGCCACCTTCGGCAGATTGCGGTCGCGGTCAATGCCTTGCTGCAGCGCCGACCGGATCTGGTCCGCATCGAGAGCGGCGACGGCGAGACCGGCGTCCGCCTGGACTTGGACGCCGATGGGAACGGCACCATCGGCACCCCCGAGACGGCCCCCTTTGGCACCTATGTCTACGTCAATCATGCTGGCGGCTATTGGCTCGACCGCTTCCTGGGCACGACTGCAACCCCTGAACTGCAGCTGGTCGAGCTCGACTGCCGGTACTCGCCGGTGCCCATCTTGGTCCAGGGCCACTCCCCGATTGGCTGGCCGGCACACCTTCAGTTTCGAGACATCGGCGGAGCCGGTCGTGAGTTCTCGATGCCGCAGCGCGATGGGTGGCTCAGGGTCAGCAACAGCTTTCCGCAGATCGAGTTCATCGTGGGCGGAGTGCGCGTCACTAAACGGCAGTCGGGGCCTCTCAGCACCTATTCGGGGGTCATCCGCGACGACACCCTGCGCAAGACCGCCGACATGGGCGACATCGTCGAGGACGAGGCGTTCTGGGACATGTGCAGGGCGCTGCGCGAGGCCGGCTATGAGCACATCGGCGAGCTGCCCGACGAGGGCGTGCAGGAGCCCAACGAGCCGGTCGAGCTCGATGACCACGACTACGAGGAAAGCACCGAAGCAGCCGAACCCCTCGTCGCCTTCGATCTGCACGAACACCGGCACAGCGAAGATGCCCATGTGACCTTGCTGAACTCCGGCATCCGGTCGTGGAACTCGCGCCGGCTGACGCTGGACCGATTGCGCAGCATTCCCCACGACGAACCCCTCTTCTTTGTCCTCGATACCGACGAGAAGGAGATGAAGAAGAGCGGCCAGCTCAACGCACACGACTTCCCCTGGCGAGTGCTGATCATGGGCCTGGCCGAAGCAGACGCCCTGTATGAATCTGTCCCCATGCTCAATCCGCAGCGCCTGCGCCCCCGAGACGTGCCGTTCGTCACCAAGGCCCTGCGCAAAGCCGAGAAGGTGGAGGTCGTTCGCATCGAGACCAATATGGGCATGCTCGAGATGCGACTGCACACCAGCGGCTACCTTCCGGGGTGGGGACAGGGCGACGGCGCTCCGCTGCTGGTGATGGACGGCAGCGGGCCGGCCTTCAGCACCCGAATCGACGTCACCATGCCCTGGCTGTCCCTGGTCGCTCATCGCAAGCCAGAGCACAAGGAAGACAAGCCATCGCGCTTCGCCCGAAAGATCGGTGCGGCCACGCTGCGCAACCTCTGGCGCTTCGTGCAGCAGCCGGCGCATGAGCAGTCCGAGTCCCATCGGGGCATGACCATCGCGATGCTCGAGCACTACATGACATTGTTTCTGGTGCAGCGAAAGGAGCACATCCAGATCCAGCCGCTGCTGCCCGAGTGGGTAGGCAGCGCGGATGTGTGGATGGATGCCCCGCTGGCCCGCAAGACCGACGGGGGCTGGCTGACCATGCGCAGCTGGCTGAAGCTGCTGGGCACCGACCAGGTCGCCGAGTTGATGGACATCGAGGACATCGATCGGCTGGAGCCCCTCGAAGAGGTGCTCGGCCACGGCCACCTGCACCATGCCGAGTTCGACATCGCACCGGTGTTCGAGCTGCGGCTGGTCGACGACGTCTGGACCCACGGCGGCACGGCTCCCATTGGGCCAGCTGTCCAGGCGGTCCTGCGGGTCGGCCAAAGCTTTCAACACGTGACCCCACCGGGCTTTGCCAGGCGGTCGACCGGGACCGGCATCGTGTCTTTGGCCGTGCGACGCGGGTCCAATGCAAAGCTCGGAAACTGGGCATCGACCCTCGCTGCCCAACTACGCATCATGGAAGCAGTCGATGATGGCGAGCCCTTCGCCGACCGCTGGACCGAGCGGGCCCGCGACTTGATGACCCTGGCCATCTACGGCGTCGAAAAGACCCCGTTTGCCGACAACGCCACCATTGCGGCGCGCGGTTCGCTATCGAGCCAAGGCCCCGGCCACTGCGAAGTGACCCTCGACGAGCTGCAGGAACGAACGGGCCTCAAGGCGGCCAATGCCCCCACGCTGCGCTTCGACGACCCCCCGGAGGTCTGGTGGGACGACGGCGACGACAACAGCGACGAATGGCTTGTGCGCGTGCAGATCGACACCCCAGCCCTGCGTGGCTGGCTGGGCCTGCGCTTTCCCCATGACCCGACCGGCAGCGTGGTGCTGTGGCGCAGCGGACGCGCCAAGGCGGCCGACCGCATCGACCGTGTTGTCAGTTGCCACGGCATGCTCACGGTCATTCAATCCGAGCGCAAGCGCTTGGTCGCCCAGCCAACGATTCCCATCGATCCGGACAAGCCGCTGCGCGAGGCGGTCTGCATGCTGTTCAAGCGTCTGCATGAACGCCTGGACGGGTACGACTTCCCCCACGGCCCTCGCCGCGATGCCGCATACCAGTACGCCACGGACTTGGCGTGGCCGAACTACGGCGCTCTGGGAATGGCCGAGCTCGCGCAGCCGGCCCTGGAGCTTGCCCGCGAGGTGCCAGTCTGGACCGAGGACGTCGAACGCTGGGGCAACTTGGACTTGTGGCGCAAGACGCCCGCAGCCCTTCGGCCGGCCCTGTCGACCCTGCCGACCGGCCGCGACGCCGACGAGCTCAACGACCGCCGAGAGCACGGCCTGGACGGTGCAGGCATTGTGTACGCCCGCATCCAGATGCTGTGCGAGCGTCAGTGGCCTGGCCGGCAGCTGCGCATCAGCCAAGCGTCCACCAGCAAGTCCGTCACGGTCTGGGAATCATCGGTCAAGGACGACAGCTCGGGGCTGGTCATCTCGCTAGGCCTGCAGTCGCCCAGCGTGGCGGCCGCCTTTGCTGGCCAGCAGAGGGCCGTGGCCATCGTGCTGCTCGAGGTCGCCCACGCCACAGCCACGATCACGGGATCGTCGTTCCTCGACATCCAGAAGAACGCGCTGATCGCCCTGCAATAGGCCTATGCGTCCGCTCCGCGCAGCTCAAAGCTCGCTCGCCCCAGGGACTGCCCGTTGACCAGCACTTCGATGAGGTGCTCGCCGTTGTAGTAGCGCCGGGTCGTGACCTTCTTGAGGCTGTGTTGGCGCTCGAGCCGCAGGGTCTTGTGCCCCTTGAGCGTGCGCGTCGACCACTTGAAGACCTTGGGCGACAGCTTGCCGTTGGCCCGCATGTGGTGCACGGCGTAGTCGATAATCAGCGGCTGGTCAGAGCCCGTTGTGGACTCGATCTCCACCGAAAACGCCAGCTTTTCGCCGACCGAGACGGGGCCTGTGGCGACGGACAGCTGCACCAACCGCACCTTGGGGGACCCAAACCCGAGCACATCGAGCGCTCCGGGGTTCCCCTGCTTGATCAGCGTGCGAAGTGCGTGCTTGACCAACCGCACGCGGTTCTTGTCGCCTCCCTTCATCCACCGTCGGGTGACCTCGACCACGACATCTGGGTGGTCCTTTGCGATGTCGTTGAGGTTGTTGGCGACCGACCGGCGCACGTACTCCTCGCTGTCTGACTTCAGCAGCTCCAGCAGCTCGATCACAGGTGCAGGGTCCGCCACGAACTGCTTGAGCTGGATTCCCCAGGGCAGACGGGGGCGCGTGCCCTCACTCACCCAGCGGCGAATGTGGGCGTTGTCGTCGCCAGCCCAGTCAGCCAGCTGTGCCAGGGTCTGTTCGGGGTAGCGAATGAGGAATGGACGCACCGCAAACTCACAGGACCAGCGCTGGGTCAGCTCCCG
>CAYYHT010000755.1:0-3896 GCA_964471355.1 uncultured Enterobacteriaceae bacterium | reverse complement strand
TCATGGCATGAACGCGAGGAACATGCCGCGGAACAGCACTGCTACGACATGCGTCGCTCCCCTTTGACGAGTGGCGCTGGCGCCGGCCCCCTTGAGTGAGCTAGTCGCGGCCCATGCACTTTGTAGCCACCACGACCCGCGGAGCCGAACAGGCTCTGTCTGACGAACTCCAAGCCATCGGCATCACACCCGGCAAGCTCGAGCGGGGTGCAGTCCGCTTCGAAGGCGAGCTCGAAGCCGGCTACCGCGCCTGCCTGTGGAGCCGCATCGCCAGTCGCGTCCTCGTCGAGCTGAACGCGGGTTCGGCTGCCACACCCGATCCGCTGTACGAGACGGTCAAGGCCGTGCGCTGGGAAGAGCAGCTGTCCGCCGACCAGACCCTGGCCATCGACTTGGTCGGGCAAGTGTCCTGGCTCAAGAACAGCCGCTTTGGCATGCACAAGACCAAGGACGCCATCGTCGATCGGCTTCGCGAACGCACCGGCAAGCGCCCGGACATCGATACGCGACAGCCAGACGTCAAGGTCAACGTGCACATCCGCGACAACCAGGCCACCGTGGCCATCGACCTGTCGGGCACTCCGCTGCACATTCGCTCTGGCGGACGAAACGTCGGTGCAGCCCCCATGAAAGAGACCCTCGCCGCCACCATGCTGTGGCTGGGTGGATGGCCCGAACTGGCCAAGGCGGAGCTTCCGTTGATCGACCCCATGTGCGGCTCGGGCACGCTGCTGATCGAGGCCGCTGGCATGGCGCTGGACGTGGCGCCTGGCTTTGCTCGCCAGCGATGGGGCTTCAGCGGATGGCTCGGCCACAAGAGCGGCGCCTGGAACCGACTGCGCGAAGAGGCAAAAGACCGCCGCGCCGATGCCAGGAACCGCACACTGCACATCGCGGGCTTTGACATCGATCCCCGCATGGTCGAGTTCGCCCGCGACAACGGCCGCCGCGCCGGAGTGCCCGATGCCTTCACCGTCGAATGCCGCGCGCTGGCCGACAGCGTCTGCCCCGATCCCTTCCGGGACGAAGCTCCTCGTGGCCTGCTGGTCGCCAACCCTCCGTACGGCGAACGCCTGTCTGGCAATACGGCCCCAGAGCAGCTGTACGCCGAGCTGGGCAGCATTCTGCGGCGGCGATTCCTGGGCTGGCGCGCAGCCATCTGGGCCGGCAATCCGGGCTTGGGCAAGCGGGTTGGGCTCAAGACCACGCGCAAGCATGTACTGCACAACGGACCCCTAGAAGGCCGCTTGCAGACCTATGACATCCGCACCGAGCGGGTGGCCCGAGACCAGTGAGGGAGTTCGGCCCAGGCACAGCCCAGCTGGCGCATGCCGCCATTCGTCGGCACCCGTACCATCCAGATCACAACGGCGGGACTCGAGAATCCGCGACCGTGTACTCGGACAAGCTCTTCGACAGCATCGCCGAGGGCGGCGATTTCCAGGCGTTTGGGTCCGCCGACGACCTGCGCGCCTATATCGGCTGGTACCACCGAGACGTGGACCCAGCGTTCGGCTGCCCCATCACCCGCGTGTTTGCGGACCACCGGCTGGACGACGACCAGGCCCGGGACTGGCTGCTGCAACAAGTGCAACAGCTCGCGCCCACCCTGGGCAACGACGCGGACCTCATGGTCGACCCCTGCTATCCATCCATCGCACGCGCCTGGCTGGACGCGGGATTTCGCATCAGCTCAGTGATGCTCGTCGGGCGGACCGAGCTGGCACTGCAGCGGCTGATGCAGCACAAGAATCCGACGCCAGATCTGACGCACCTTGGTCTGACAATGCGCCAAGCTCAACCCGAAGACGTCGATGAGCTGGTCGAGCTGCGACGGGTAGTGTTCGCCGCCGAGCCGGAATGGTGCTGGTTTGGCGCGGGTCCGGGCGCGCTCGAGCACTTCCGTGAGCGCTTCCTCAATGCGCCGGCCGATCGAGGGGGCGTGACCGAAGTCATCATGGATGGTGACCGAATCGTCGGCACCTGTGACGCGGACTGGTCGGTCAATCCGATGTGGGGCTCACTGGGCGGCTTTGGCCTGATCTTCCGTCGCTCCATTCGCGGCCAGGGCGTGGCCAAGACCGCCTACCGACGCATGCTGCAGAACCTGGTGGACCACGACATCCCTCTGTTCCGCGGCAGCACGGCCCAGCCCGCGGTCATGGGCCTCGCAGCGCTGATGGAGCGCAGACTGAGTGGCTGGACCCTGCGCCGAGACGAGTACTTCGAAGCGGGTCACTGGGGACAGCTCAATCCATAGGGCCCGCGGTGGAGTAGGCTGACGGCCATGTGGGGCCCAAACGACATCACCGAGACCGCCGGCGAGGGCTGGTTCTGGTGCCCGACCTGCAGGGACCAGACGCGGTGCCGCCACCAGGTGGTGATGCGGTGGTTCTTTGCCGCTGATCGCGCGATCTTCCCCATCAAGACACTGGGGGAGTACATCGAGTGCTCGGACTGCGAGAACACCTTCGACCCCGAGGTCATCTCCGATCCCGGCCATGCGGGACAGGCGAACTTCCAGAAAGCCGCTCGACACTTGATGGCCAAGATGGTGCTGGCCGATGGCGATGTGCAGCAGCAGGAACAGCGCGCCATGCAGACCATCCACTTGATGGTGACGGGCGCCATGCTGCCTCCCGAAGAAGTCGCTGAGGAGCTGGTCATGGCCAAGGCCGACAACCGGTCGATCAGCCAGTACTGCCAAGACGTGCTGGGCCAGGTCAACGGGCCGGGCAAGGCGCAGCTCATCCGCGCAGCGCTCATGGTGGCCCTGGCTGACGGCGAGTACCACGACGATGAGCGAGCCCTGCTGCACGAGATCGCGACCGCACTGCAGGTCGATGACGAGGCCCTGGACACCATCACCGGCGACCTGATGATGTTCACCGACCGCACCGAGGAAGTGCTGGTCGAGGCACCGACGTTGCTGGCCCCTGCCGAGATTCCCGAAGGCGGCGGCTGACGGGGTAGACTCCCCGACGCATGCCCGGACCGCCCACCGTTCCAGTCCTAGACATCCGCACCGCCGCCCCAAAGCGGCAGGCCGCGCTGTGGGACGCACTCGAGTCGAGCGTGAACGACTTGGAGCTGGCCCTCGCCCGCGCCGGTCAGGGGGTCAGTGCACTCGGCGTCTTGATCGCCATGTACGTCACCGTGTTCGTGTCGCGGGACATGGGCCTGCTGACCGCCGTCATCGCCGTGGTCAGCCTGTGGTGGTTCTTTGGAGTGCACACCGCACTCAGCCGCGGGGTGCAGCTGGCGGCCGTCCGCATCGCCACGCCGATCTACGAAATCCTGATGCCCGGCGGCCTGCTGTTGGCGATCTGGTACGCCGAGGGAGCCGAATACGCGCTGGGCAGCTGGGTCCCTCCTCAGCTGTACGCCGTGTTCATCTTGATGAGCATCTTGCGCCTGCGCCCCTACTTCCCAACGCTGCTCGGTGTGCTGGCAGCTCTTGAGTACGGGCTGCTCTGGTACTTCTTCATGAGCGAGGAGCTGGTGGGAGCAGACAACCTGCTGCATCGGCCCCCTGTACAGGCTGTGCGCATGTTCTCGCTGGTGCTCACGGGCATGGCCGGAGAGGTCGCCGTGCGCGGCCTGCGAGACGCCATCAAAAAGGCGAACAAAGAGGTCCGAGCCAAGGACCTGTTCGGCAAGTACCGCCTGGGCAAGACCATCGCCGCGGGAGGCATGGGCAGCGTCGTGCACGCGACCTACTGCCCCGAGGGCGGCTTCGAGCGCGAGGTGGCGGTCAAGCTGATTCACCCGCACCTGGCCCAAGACCAGCTGTTCGTGCGACGATTCCGCAACGAGGCCAAGCTGTCGGCCCGCCTGGCACACCCCAACATCGTGCCCGCACTCGACTTTGGCTACGTCGACGGGCAGTACTTCTT
>CAYYHT010000754.1:0-3897 GCA_964471355.1 uncultured Enterobacteriaceae bacterium | reverse complement strand
CTGGCGACGTGATTCCCGCACCGTAGCCGGACTTCCAGGACAGCCGGCTATGGGTCCACGGAATCCACGTTGTCGACACCTTGGTGCGAGCCATGCCCTTGAGCACCTCGTTGTCGTCTTTGGCCAAGGGCTTGCGCAGGTTGGTGAGCATCGGTGCATGCCACGCGCCACAGACCACAGCAACGCGCTCGTATTTGCGCACTGCTGCTCGAATGAGCTTGCGCATGTACGCCTCGCGTCGGGCTTCGCGTGGGGTCTCGGGGGGACTGTCGCCACGCACCTCGGTCATCAGCTCCAAGATGGCGTCGAACAGGCCTTCGGTGTTGTGGCGCAGCTCGATGAACCGGTCCCAGAACTGTTCGTGGTTCTCAAAGCCGCCGGCTTGGGCCATCAGCTTCAGAGCGGTGACGCTCGCGGGAGTGGGGGCCGGGTCGTGCTCTGCCTTGGCAGCCGGTCGGGCATCGAGATCGGCGCGCAGGCGGTAGGTCTGCGGCAGGTCCATGAACTGCACATGGGCACCGGCGGTCCGAGCCCAGCGGATGGCGACCCACTCAGGCGAGAAGCTGGTGAACGGGTACATCACCGCCCTGTCGGGGTGTTCGGGGGCATAGACCAGCAGGGCGACGGGTGGAACCAGTGCCTCGTCTCCAAACCACCTCAGGGACTTGTCGGCATCGGGGGGCCCCTCGACCAGCACGCAGTCGGGCTCGTAGGCAGACAGCTCGGCTAGCAGGGCGCGTGCGCAGCCCGGACCGTGGTGTCGGATGCCGAACACCCGATGTGTGGTGGCGCTCAGAGCACGTCCTGGCAAGCGCGGTACAGGTCGCGCCAGCCGTCGCGTTCTTTGACGACGGTGCGCAGGTACTCGAGCCAGACGACCTTGTCCTGGACAGGGTCCTTGACCACAGTGCCGGTCAGGGCCGCGGCGAGATCAGCGGCCTTGAGGGTGCCGTCGCCGTAGAACCCAGCCATTGCCAGACCGCTGTTCATGACGCTGATGGCCTCGGCGGTGGACATGGTGCCCGATGGGCTCTTGAGCTTGGTTCTGCCGTCCTCGGTCAGGCCATGACGCAGCTCGCGGAAGATGGTCACGATGCGGTCGATCTCGGTCTTGGGTGTGGCCTCGACCGGCAGTTCGAGGGCCAGACCAAGCTGCTCGACGCGCTCGCCGACGATGCGCACCTCTTCTTCCATCGTGGCGGGGGTGGGCAGGACCACGGTGTTGAAGCGACGGGTCAGGGCGCTGGACAGTTCGTTGACGCCCTTGTCGCGGTTGTTTGCGGTGGCGATGACGTTGAAGCCACGGACCGCCTGCACCTCTTGGTCTAGCTCGGGGATGGGCAGGGTCTTTTCGGACAGGATGGTGATCAGCGCATCTTGGACCTCGCTCGGAATGCGCGTCAGCTCTTCGATGCGGCAGAGCTTGCCGCCCTGCATGGCGCGCATCATCGGGCTGGGCATCATGGCCTCGGTCGACGGCCCCTTGGCCAGCAGCAAGGCGTAGTTCCAGCCGTAGCGAATGGCGCTCTCGTCGGTGCCGGCGGTGCCCTGAATGAGCATGGTCGAGTCGCCAGAGATCGCCGCTGCGAGGTGTTCGCTGACCCAGGACTTGCCGGTGCCTGGAACGCCGTACAGCAGAAGCGCGCGATTGGTGGCCAGCGTGGCGATGGCGATCTCAATGAGTCGCTGATTGCCGATGTACTTGGCGCTGACCTCGAAGCCATTGTCGAGCGTGCCGCCCATCAAATAGGTGCGGGCGGCCCACGGAGAGAGCTTCCAGCTGGTCGGCTTGGGGCGGTCGTCCGCCCGTGCGAGCTCGGACAGCTCTTCGAGGTAGATCTGCTCGGCGTGCAAGCGGATGGCAGAGGTAGTCACGACGGAAACTCCGTGGCCAGGCGCTTTCGAAAGCGCAGGGTGAATGTGAATCGGTCCATGGCCGCTTCCCAGCGGTGTTTGGACCAGGGTGCGGCATCTTCGGGCAGGGTCCACGGCTCGAGCGCCGAGTCCAGGAGCGACTCTGGAAGGGCCAACGCCGCGGTGGCGAAAGTGTCGATCCAGATGTTGTTCTGGGCGGTGGCATTGCTCATGGACTCGGTGATCTGCCTGGCGGTGGTGATCCACAGCTGAGCAAGGGGCTCGGGCCAGGGGGTGTCGAGGCGCTTGAGCAGCGGAGCGATGAAGTGGGCGTCGCGCTCACGCAGCGCTTTGATGGCGCGGAACTCGGCGACAAGGTCCGGCATGACCCCCGCAACTTCGATCGCCAGCTGCCGATCGCTAGGGGTCGTGGTGCGCTCTGCGGCGGTCCAGTAGTCCCAGACCGGACCTGCGCGCTCGAAGTCGCTGAAGCGAACCACCGCGCGGCTGAGTCCGTTGGCGAATCCCGAGCCGTCCTCGAGGGCGTCGAGCAAGGCCACCGGCTGCACGTCGGGCCGAATCCAGTGGCTGGGCGGTACGCGGCCCACCACCTGCATGACAGCGTAGACACCCCGGCCGATGCCGCGCCGCGGATTGCTGGCCAGGCCGTCTTCGGTCCACGCCGTGTCGAAGCTGTCTGGGTAGGTGATGGTGACGGTGATCTTGCCGGTGGAGTCGACCGCGATGTTCACCAGCTCGTCGGCCCGCTGCTTCATGCGCCCCACCAAGCGCGAACCCGGCAGCTTGGCCAACAACTGTGCGGCCATGCGCTTGACGCCGACGGCTCGGTCTGAGACGCGGACCTGCTCGAGGAAGGGCTCGTCAGCCATGGACAGGCCGATGCCGAGCAGCTCAAGCATCGCTGTGCGCTCGGCGGCTCGCTCTTTGAGCCAGGTGCCCGCAAGCCAGTCCAGGGCCCGCGTGGGTGCGACCGCACGCACCAAGCGCAGCAGAGCCATCCGTTGCAGGTGCGAGCCCTGTTCGAATCGCTGCTGGACGTCGGCCGGCAGCCCCGTCTTGATGGAGCCAGGTGCAGGCTGCAACACCCACTGCCAGTCCGGGTTGAACTGAGCCAGCCAGCGGGCCCGGGGGCCCAGCAGAGGCGCGAGGGCCGCCCGCAGAGGGGGCTTGATGAGGTCGAGTGCCTGGGGCAGCAGTCCCGGAGGCAGCTTGTGGCTGGCAGTGTGCATGCGGGCGAACACGACGGGCAGCAGCTCGGGATGCTTTCCGTCGAGCATCTGTTGCAGCAGGGCGCGTCCGGTGAGTGAACAGGTGGCCCGTGCGTCCGGTTCGCAAGGCTCGGGAGGAGCTGTTGCCACCGTCGGGACGGCACCCGCCATGCGATAGACCGACCAGGCGCCCGCGGCCAGCAACAGCCGACGCTCTGGGCTGTGAGCGGACAACGAATCGGTGAGTGCATTGAATCCCGGCTCGAGCTCAGGCAGGTCGCCCGGGTGACGTGCGGTGCCCATCAGCGCGATTGTTGCGAGTGGATGCACCTACAACCACCCGCGGTGAAGGCGCGTGTAGCGGCCCTCTGCAAAGCAACCAAGCGGGCGGAGCCAGTGCCCATTCCACTCTCCGGCCACCGCCAGTGGGCGGCCTGCTGAGGCTGCGAGCAACGACCAGTGCTCGCCGCGCGACAGGGGCAGCGCCTTGCCCTGGTCGTCGACGAGGGTCCAGGTGTCCTCGGAGGGCACGGGTACCACCGCGCTGAGGGCGCACGGAATGCGACCCACCCAGGGTTGGCGTGCCACAGTGTCGGCGAGCGCGTCGAGAAAGGCCTCGATTCCGGGCAGTCCGAATGGCTCGACGAGGGGGCCCTGGCCTCGAACCTGCGCGATGAGTGCGCGATGTCGCTCGGCTCCGGGCCAGAACACAAGGTCGGCATCGAGGACCTGGCCGACGTGCAGGATCTGCTTCCACGCGGCTCCGCGGAAGCTGAACTGAAGCACCATGGCGGCTTCGCGGCCTGCCAGTCCC
>CAYYHT010000753.1:0-3903 GCA_964471355.1 uncultured Enterobacteriaceae bacterium | reverse complement strand
TGGCCAAGCGCGTCTTGCCGGCCCCCCCCGGCCCGATGAGGGTGACGATGCGGGCTTCAGCGTCAAACAGCTCGTGCAGTGCGCCGAGCTCGCGTACGCGCCCGACGCAGCTAGTGGGCACCGTCGTGATGTTGCTGGGGTTGGTGCGGATCTGCGCTGGGGCGTTTTGGTAGCGGTAGCCCTCGCCAGGCACGGTCAGCACCCAGGTCGGGTGTGCAGGATCGGGCTCGACCTTGAGCCGCAGACGGCGAACGGTGAAGTCTGCCGCGCGCGAGACCACGGACGGTGCGTAGCCCCACACGTCGCGATGCAGCTGCTCGCGCGTCACGACCTGACCCTCGTGGTCGGCAAAGAACTGCAGCAGCTCGGCCTCTTTGGGGGTGAGTGAGATCTGGTCGAGTTCGCGACGCAGCACTCGCCGGATTGGGTCCAAGTGACCACCAGCAACCTCGATTTGGGTGTCTCCGGACATGGCCGGAGTGTAGCGGACTCCCCTACATCGCGGGCACCTCTGATCGCAGGAGCTGCAACCGCCTGCAACAAGCATGTTGCGGGGGCTCGGCGACGCCAGATGTCGTGGTCGCGCCCCGCCGTGCTTCTCTCCCACCGCCGCGACATTATCCCCTTCAGTCGACGATTTCCCATCCGATGGGACAATGAAAGTTGACGTCTTCAACTCTCTGCAGGTAGCGTCTCGCCATGCTCAATCCGACCACGACCCCGAACACCTTCGCTCACTTCGAGCGAGTTGTTCCTGTCGTCGTCGTCGTCGTCGTCGTTACCTGCGGGTGCGAGGCGCTGTAGAGTTCAAGCTCAAACAAGCGGCCCCGCACCCGGAAGGGAGCGGGGCCGCTTTTTTTTCGACCCCCCTTCCAACCGGACCCGGACGGGGCCGTCCTGAACAGGACGGAACATGTCGAAACGCAGAAAGAGCCCCCCAGCCCGAGCCATGCTCAAGGGCACTGGGCTCACCGACGAGGACCTCAGCAAGCCGCTGATTGCGGTCATCAACACCTGGTCAGAGGTCACCCCCTGCAACCTGCATCTGCGCCTGCTGGCCGAGCACGTCAAGCAGGGCATTCAGGCGGCGGGCGGCACCCCCATCGAGTTCAACACCATCGTGGTGAGCGACGGCATCTGCATGGGGACCGGCGGCATGCGCGCGTCGCTTGTCAGCCGCGAGGTGATCGCCGACAGCGCTGAGCTCGTGGTGTCGGCCCATGGCTTTGACGGCGCGATTGCCCTGTGTGGTTGTGACAAGACCATTCCGGGCACGCTCATGGCGCTGATTCGGCTGAACCTGCCTGCGCTGTCGCTGTATGGCGGCTCCATCCACGCTGGCCGCTTTCAGGGTCGGGACGTCACCATTCAGGACGTGTTCGAAGGGGTGGGACTGCACGCTCGCGGCGAGATGAGCGACGACGAGCTCGACGAGCTCGAGAACGTGGCCTGTCCCGGCGCCGGAGCCTGCGGCGGACAGTTCACCGCCAACACGATGGCGACCGCGCTGTCGGCCATGGGCATCTCGCCCAGCGGCTTCAACGACATTCCTGCGGTGGACCCCCGAAAGGTTCAGATCGCCCGAGATGCGGGACGCATGGTGATGTCACTGATCGAGGCGGACGTGCGCCCCAAGCAGATCATCACCCGCGAGGCGCTCGAGAATGCCATCGCGAGTGTCGCCGCGACTGGCGGTTCGACCAACTCGGTGCTGCACATCTTGGCCTTGGCGAGGGAGTGCGGCGTCGAGCTCGACATCGACGACTTCGACACCATCATGGCGCGCACCCCCACGCTGTGCGACCTCAAGCCCTGGGGGCGCTTCACCGCACCGGACCTGTACCAAGCTGGCGGCTTTCCAGCACTCGCCCAGCAGATGCTGGCTGCGGGTCTGCTGCACGACATCGACACGGTGGATGGCTGCGCACTGTCCAAGGCGACCCAGGGCAAGACCCCGACGCCGGGGCAGCAGGTCATCTACCCGACTGCCGCCCCCATCAAGCCTCGCGGCGGCATCGCCATCCTTCGCGGAGGCATCGCTCCCGAAGGCGCCGTCATCAAGCTGTCCGGGCAGAAGACGACCCGCCACGAAGGGCCGGCTCGCATCTATGACTGTGAGGAGGACGCGTTCGCCGCGGTGCAGGGTGGCGAGATTCGCGCCGGCGATGTCATCGTCATTCGCTACGAGGGTCCCAAGGGCGGCCCTGGCATGCGCGAGATGCTCGGCGTGACCGCCGCACTGGTGGGCCAGGGGCTCGGCGACTCGGTGGCGATGCTGACCGACGGCCGCTTCAGCGGTGCGACCCATGGCTTCATGATCGGCCACATCTGTCCCGAGGCTGCCGTGGGCGGCCCGCTCGCCCTGCTCGAAGAGGGCGACCTGCTGACCATCGATGTGGCCGCTCGCCGCATCGACACGACCGCTGACCTCGATTCTCGCCGCGCCGCATGGAAGGCGCCGGCACCCAATGTCACCACGGGCGCGCTGTCGAAGTTCGCCCGCCTTGTCTCTTCGGCGTCAGAAGGCGCCATCACCCGTTGAAACCAAGGGCGAGCACACGTTCGCCAATCCCTGGAGAAATCTCATGTTCAAGCTCTACACAGAATCCGACGCACTTCCCGCCCTGCAGGGGCAGACTCTGGCCATCCTCGGCTACGGCTCCCAAGGCCGCGCCCAGGCGCTCAACGCCAGGGACTCGGGCCTCGACATTCGCCTCGGTCTGCGTCCTGGTGGCGCCACTTGGCAGCAGGCACTCGATGATGGCTGGTCCCCGATGCCCATCCACGAGGCTCTGCAAGGCGCCGACCTCATCTGCATGCTGATGCCAGACATGGCCCAGGCACCTGTCTTTGATGCGTTCCTCAAGGGCAAGCTCAAGCCCGGCGCTCTGCTGATGTTTGCGCACGGCTTCAACATCCACTTCGGTCGCATCGAGGCCCCCGAGGGCATCGACATTGCGCTTGTGGCACCCAAGTCCCCCGGCGCTCTGGTGCGCAGCCAGTTCGAGATCGGCCGCGGCGTTCCCGGCCTGATGGCCATTCACCAGGACGCCACCGGTACCGCCCATGCCCGCACGCTGGCCTTTGCCCACGCCATCGGCTGCACCCGTGCCGGCGTCATGGAGACGACCTTCGCTGAGGAGACCGAGACCGACCTGTTCGGCGAGCAGGCCGTGCTCTGCGGCGGGGCGACCGAGCTGATCATTGCGGGGTGGGAGACCCTGGTTGACGCCGGCTACCAGCCCGAGGTCGCGTACTTCGAGTGCCTGCACGAGCTGAAGCTCATCGTCGACCTGCTGTACGAGGGCGGCATCGCGGGCATGCACAAGTTCATCAGCGAGACCGCAAGCTACGGCGACCTCAAGAGTGGTCCACGGGTGATCGACGAGGGCACCCGCCTGCGCATGAAGGCGATCTTGGCCGACATCCAGAGCGGAAAGTTCGCCGAGGATTGGATTGCGGAGCACGAGCGCGGTCGCCCCAACTATGACGCCCTGCTGCGCAAAGACCTCGAGCACCCCATCGAGAAGATCGGCGCCGAGCTTCGCGGACGCATGAGCTGGATTGCCAACCCCCAGCCGGCCGCCGCCAAATGAGCACAGCCAACGCCGCAACATTGCTTGCGAAGGCCCTCGAAGATGAGGGGGCGACGACACTATTTGGCTACCCGGGCGGCGCGATTCTGCCGTTCTATGACGCGCTGTACAGCAGTCCGCTCAAGCACATCTTGGTGCGGCATGAGCAAGGGGCGGTGTTCGCCGCCGACGGCTATGCGCGGGCCACCGGAGACGTGGGCATCTGCGTGGCGACGTCGGGTCCGGGGGCCACCAACCTCGTCACCGGCCTGGCCAATGCGTTCTTGGATTCGGTGCCCATCGTGGCGATCACCGGTCAGGTCCCGCA
>CAYYHT010000752.1:0-3904 GCA_964471355.1 uncultured Enterobacteriaceae bacterium | reverse complement strand
CCAGGCCGTTCGAGTGCTGGCGGCCGGCGTCGGCAAAGCCCCCGAAGAACTGGGTGGCTGGGCGTTGTTGGCGACCGCGGCCATGGAAGATGGGCAGTACAGTCGGTCCATCGAAGCCATCGAAAAGTTGTCTGCCGACGCGCAGGCTCAACCTGACGTTGCTCGCTTAAAGGTGCTGGCGCTTGCTGGTTCAGGTGACATGGACGCCGCCAAGGCCGCCGCATCCGAGTACTTAAAGCGGCACCCGGCTGACGATGATGTGCAGGAAGTGCTCGACCGCGTCGACGCGCCTGCGCAGTCGGGCTCGAATCGAGCCACCGACCCCTTTGTCAATTCGGAACGGGCAGAGCAATACGTCATCATGGGACGGCCAGATCGCGCCGTACGCGTCTATCGCCGCATCCTGTTCCACAACCCCGGAAACAATCAGGTCGCGTCGCGTCTGCGTCAGCTCATGCATGAGCCGGTGAACATGGAAGACGACCTCTCCGAGGAAATCGACCTGAGCCAGCTCGACACGGTCGACCCGAGTGCCAAGCCGCCCGATCTGCAGATGCCAGAGCCGTCGGCACGTGCCTTTGGCGTCGCGTCTGAACAAGACGATGATGGCGTGCCGGACCTCGATCTGCCGGACATGGGACTGTCTCTCGCCGAGACACTGGTTCCCGACTCTGAGATCGCCAGCCTTGATCTATCCAAGGGCGAGCTGCTCTCGGTCATCCAAGAACAAAAGCAGATGTCCGACATCACGGCCCCGCCAGCACCCGAACGCGTGGCAGGCCCACCGGCTCCCGAGGTCGCGCCGGTCGCCTCGAAGCTGCAGTCCCTAGACCTGTCCAAGGGACCGATCGAGGACGTCGACGACGACTTTACTGACCCAGGCATTGATCCGGCGTCAGAGAGCGTGACCATCACCGATGCCCCGACCAATGTGGTGGCCAAGGGAGCCGACCTGACGCAGCTGGCTCGCAAGGTCAAGAAGGTCAAGCGGCGCCGATCGTTGTTTCGGCGCTAGCAGACGTGCGCATTCTCGTCCTGCAGGGACCGAATCTGAATCTTCTGGGCACTCGCGAACCGGGCACCTACGGAACGGCCACGCTCCAAGACGTGCAGGACCAGCTCGACGAAGTGGCCGCGGCGATCGGCGTCACCCTTGAGCACTACCAGCACAACAGCGAAGGCGCGCTCGTCGACCGCATTCAGCAGGCCCGGGTGGCGGGCGTAGCGGGCGCAGTCGTGAACGCTGGAGCCTACACCCACACATCTGTGGCGTTGCGCGACGCGCTCTTGGGGACCGAGTTGCCCTTCGTCGAGGTCCACATCAGCAATGTGTACGCCCGCGAGGAATTTCGGCACAAGAGTCTATTGTCCGACGTCGCGCGCGGCTTGGTCGTCGGACTGGGCATCTACGGCTACGAGCTGGGACTGCGCGGGCTGGTCTCGGGGCTGCGCTGACCAGCCGGCAGCCACTGCCACTGACGAGATGAATGTCGGATGTTCCCCAGTATGGGCCGTCTGAGTTAGACATCGTCTTCCGGAGGCCCCATGGACCTGGGTGAGATTGAATCGCTGCTCAAAATGCTCAAAGAGAATGAAGTGAGTGCGTTCTCCTACAGAGGAGACGACTTTCAGCTGAAGCTGTCGATTGGACCCAAGGGAGTTGTGCAGACTGTCGTGGCACAACCTGCCTTGGCTGTGGCTCCAGCAGCAGTTGCCGCTGCTCCCGCACCGGCTGCTGCTGCTGCCCCCGTCGCTCCGGCCGATGACAGCGTTGTCATCGACTCGCCGATGGTCGGCACGTTCTATTCAGCGGCCTCACCTGACGCCGACCCCTACGTCAAAGTGGGCGATCGCGTTCAGTCGGGCGACGTGTTGTGCATCGTCGAAGCGATGAAGCTCATGAACGAAATCGAGGCTGATGTCGGTGGCGAGATCATCGAGGTCCTCGTCGAGAACGGTCAGCCCGTGCAGTTTGGCCAGGCGCTGTTCCGGATTCGGGCCTAGCCCTTGTTCAAAAAAATCCTCATCGCCAATCGTGGCGAGATCGCCTTGCGCGTGATTCGGGCATGCCGCGAGATGGGCATCGCGACCGTCGCTGTCTACTCCAAGGCCGACGAAAACGCGTTGCACGTCCGCTTTGCCGACGAAGCGGTCTGTATTGGTCCTGCGGTGGCATCGCTGTCCTACCTCAACCAGCCCGCGGTCCTCACAGCCATTGAGATCACCGACGCCGATGCCGTGCATCCTGGCTACGGTTTCCTCGCAGAGAACGCACAGTTCGCCTCGGCAGTCACCCAGATGGGCAAGACCTTCATCGGCCCGTCCGTCGAACACCTGCGCGTGTTTGGCGACAAGCTCTCTGCCAAAGAAGCCGCGCGGAACGCCGGTTTGCCGCTGCTGACTGGCAGCACAGGGGCTGTGGCCGACGTGGCCGAAGCCATCGCTATCGCCGACGAGTCGGGCTACCCAGTCATGCTCAAAGCCGCTGCCGGTGGTGGCGGAAAGGGCATGCGGGTTGTGGAGGACGCCGAGACCCTCCAGCGCGTCTTTGCGGTGACGCAAACCGAGTCCATGGCGGCATTCGGAAGCGACCAGGTGTTCATCGAGCGCTTCCTGCGCACCCCTCGGCATGTCGAGGTGCAGGTCGCCGGCGACGGGCGCGGCGGAGGCATTCACCTGGCCACGCGCGACTGCACCATGCAGCGACGCCACCAGAAGATCATCGAAGAGGCGCCGGCTCCCGGTCTGTCGGACGAGCTTCGCCATGAAATCCAAGAGGCCGCCGCAGAGTTGGTCCGCAACGTGCACTACCAAACGGTGGGCACGGTCGAGTTCCTTGTCGACGACGGCTCCTTCTTCTTCCTCGAAGTGAACCCCCGCATCCAGGTCGAGCATTGCGTCACCGAAGAAGTGACGGGCGTCGACCTCATTCAAGAGCAGATTCGCTTGGCCGCGGGCGAGGGGCTGTCGTACTCCCAAGACGACATCTCGACCTCGGGGCACGCCATCGAGATTCGCGTCAACGCCGAGGACCCATGGACGTTCCTGCCGTCCCCGGGCTTGATTACGGGCTACCACGAGCCGGGCGGACCCGGTGTTCGCGTGGACAGTGCCGTGCATGAGCACGCAATGGTGCAGCCGTACTACGACAGCCTGGTCGCCAAACTTATTGTGCACGGTCGCGACCGCGAACACGCCATCAAGCGCATGTTGTGGGCGATGGATGAAATGGTCGTCGAGGGCATTCGAACGTTGATTCCACTGCAGAAAGAGCTGCTGCAGGACCCGGCCTTCATCGAGATGACCTACTTCACCAAGTACGTCGATGACTGGATCAAGCGGCGGAACGAAGCGGGGTCGTAGTACCCTCCCTGCAGTGATCGAGCTCCCTCCAGGAACCGACGTCGCGGGCCGATACACCGTAGAAGGGGTCATCGGCACGGGTGGCATGGCGACTGTCTACCGTGTGCGCCACCGCACATTGGGCAGCAGTCACGCCCTGAAGCTCATCCACCTTCCCCATCCGGCTGTGCGCTCCAGGCTGATGCAGGAGGGGCGGCTGCAGGCCGAACTGAATCATCTGAACCTGGTCGCGGTCACCGACCAAGTTGAGGTGGACGGGCTGCCGGGCTTGATCATGGAGTTTGTTCGCGGGCCGTCCCTCGCGTCGCTGTTGGAGCGCAGGCCACTGACCCTCGAACAGGCGGACATCTTGGCGCAGGGCGTGCTCGCCGGAGTCGAGGAGGCCCATCGCAACGGCGTCACCCACCGCGACATCAAACCCGCGAACATCCTGCTGTCGGTCGCCCCCACGGCGTTGATTCCGAAGGTGACCGACTTTGGGCTGGCAAAGGTGTTTGCCGGTGAACAGTCTCCGCAGCGGACCCGCTCGGGCATGTCTCTG
>CAYYHT010000751.1:0-3906 GCA_964471355.1 uncultured Enterobacteriaceae bacterium | reverse complement strand
CGCAGCGACGGTGCAGAGGGCATCGCCTGCTGGTTCATCGACACCGACTACAACGAAGAGAGCTTCTTCGTCCGCCACGCCTACTTCCTGGGCGCCAATGACCCGTACAAGTCCTTGAAGACCACGCTCAAGGCCGAGATCGACCCGGACGCCTGGGCCACGTTGCATAGCGACATTTCACGACCCTTCGAGAAGCCGAAGAGCGGCCGTATCGCCGTAAAGGTGATCAACCACCTCGGCGACGAGGTGATGAAGGTGTTCCGCACCTGAGCGAATGGAGTTCCTCATCGCGGACACCTTCACGGCCAGCCTTGCGCGGCTGGCTGGCGACGAGCAGAAGACCGCCAAGACGACGGCCTTCGACCTGCAGATGGACGCGTCGCGCCCAGGGCTCAGCTTTCACAAGCTCAGCCGGGCGAAGGACAAGTGCTTCTGGTCCGTGCGCGTGGGCAGGGACGTTAGGCTGATCGTGCACAAGACCGCGGGACGGCTCGTACTGTGCTACGCAGACCACCACGACCGCGCCTACCAGTGGGCGGAGCGGCGTAAGCTGGAGACCCACCCGACCACAGGCGCGGCCCAGCTCGTCGAGATCCGCGAGACGGTACGCGAGGTGGTGGTGCCTATGTACGTTCACGATAGCCCTGCGCCCGTCAGCCGGCCGCCCCTCTTCGTGGACCGCCCCGACGACGAGTTGCTGGGCTACGGTGTCCCCGCCGAATGGCTGGACGATGTTCGGAGTGCCGACGAGGACGGGCTCCTTCAGCTCGCCGAGCACCTGCCCGCCGAGGCTGCGGAAGCACTGCTTGAGATCGCCACCGGCGGCAAGCCGCGCCCGGTTGGGAAGCCCCAGCCGGCGACCGATCCCTTCGAGCACCCAGACGCTCAACGCCGCTTCCGAGTGATGGCGAACGTCGAAGAGCTCGCCCTGGCGCTGGAGTACCCCTGGGAGAAGTGGACGGTCTTCCTCCACCCGGAGCAACGGCAATGGGTTGAGCGTGACTACAACGGCCCCGCCCGCGTCTCCGGTTCCGCCGGTACAGGCAAGACGATTGTTGCACTGCACAGGGCAGTTCAGCTGGCCCGCACCCATCCCGACGCGCGCGTTCTGCTGGCGACGTTCTCCGATGCCCTGGCTCACTCGCTGCGGACGAAGCTGAGGCGCCTGATCGGAAACGAGCCACGACTAGGGGAGCGCGTTGAGACCCACTCCCTCGACGCCCTCGGCCTGCGCCTCTTCAAGCTGCACTCAGGTACCGTGAAATCGGCCACGAACGACGATCTGAGAAATCTGCTCCAGGAGGGATCCGATGCGGTCGGAGGGCACAAGTTCAGCCTCCAGTTCCTGCTCACCGAGTGGGAGCAGGTCATCGATGCCTGGCAGCTCGACACCTGGGAGGCCTACCGTGAGGTGGCACGCCTCGGTCGCAGGACGCGCCTGCCCGAGGCTCAGCGCAAGGTCCTCTGGGCCGTCTTCGAACGCGTGCGCTCGGGCCTGGCGGCACGCAACCTGATGACTCAGGCAGCGGTCTTCAGTTCCTTGGCATCGACGCTGTCGGCTATGGCCCACCCGCCTTTCGAGTTCGCCGTCGTGGACGAGTCCCAAGATATCAGTGTCGCGCAGCTCCGGTTCTTCGCTGCCCTGGGACAGAAGCGACCTAACGCCCTGTTCTTCGCGGGCGACCTCGGCCAGCGCATCTTCCAGCAGCCGTTCTCCTGGAAGTCGCTGGGGGTGGATATCCGCGGCCGCTCGCGCACTCTGCGGATCAACTACCGCACGTCCCACCAAATCCGCCAGAAGGCCGATCGACTCCTCGGGCCCGAGCTGGTGGACGTGGACGGCAACCGCGAGGATCGCAGCGACACGATCTCCGTTTTCAACGGCCCGTCCCCGCTGATTCAGACGTTTGCCGGGAAAGGCGAGGAGTCCCGCGCCGTCGGCGAGTGGATCTCGGCAAAAGCCGAGTCGGGCGCCCAGCCACATGCCTTCGGGATCTTCGTTCGCTCGGCCGCTCAGCTTGAGCGAGCAGTAGCTGCAGTCGACGCTGCCGGTCTACCCCATAGGATTCTCGACGAGCATGCCGCGACCTCCTCCGGTCACGTTTCCATTGGAACCATGCACCTGGCCAAGGGACTCGAGTTCAGCGTGGTCGCAGTCATGGCCTGTGACGACGAGATCGTCCCACTCCAGGAACGCATCGAGTCTGTCGGCGACGACTCCGACCTTCGAGATGTCTACGACACCGAACGACAGCTGCTGTACGTGGCCTGCACCCGCGCACGCGATCACCTGATGATCACCGGGATAGACCCCACATCGGAGTTCCTCGACGATCTGGGGGCTTGAGTTGAGTTTCTCGCGAAGCTGGCGAATGCCGGAGATTCGATTTCGTCGATGCTCCCGACCTGCGAGCTGCACTCGGGAGGGCCAGCTGGCCATTCTCGAATATCAGGACCAGGTTGTTGATCAGCTCTTCCTTTGACTTGTGGGTGAAGAGGTATTGGGCAACAGTCGGCGGCAACCCGCAGTCAGTTTCAAGCTGGAGAAGGAAACGCGACCGGGCATCGGTGGTGTCTAGGGCTCGCATGTAGCCAAGAACCAGACGGGGACAGTTGCTCCAGCCTCAAGATGCCCCGAGAAGTGCGACCTTTTTGGCCCGGGCCGGCCTGCACACCGGGACACGGATTCATTCTGCTTGAAATGCGGACAACGCCGCCCCCTGGGAAGAGTGTTGGGCGCTCGCACTTCGGGCCGTCAATCGGGAGGGGACAACGGCCAGTGATTGCGCTATTCTGCCCGGGTGGGCACACATTGGCTTCTCCTCTGCCCTTTGGGCATTTATCGCGATATGGGCGAGGTCGTTTCTGACCCTGTACATCTCACAGGCGGCGTAGTCCTTCGCCGAACCCCCAAGTGGCTTAAGGAGAGAGAACTGGATTTTCTCTCCGGCTTGTCACGAGAAAAGATCCGGGGATCAAGCCTCTCGCTATCGATTGACTACGAAGGGGAGGGACTCGGGGAGCATCAGAAGAGGGCAGAGCAGACGATCCTGCTTGCGAATCTTGCTCTCTGGCTCGCCAAGCCAGCACCAACTGGCATCGAAGCTCGCCTCCATTTTGAGCTCCCTACAAACTCCGGCTCGACGCCACTCAGTGCAACTTGGGGCAGCAAACTTGTCCATCACGATCAAGACAAGGCGGGGCAACTCACTGCAGCAGACTTGGAGCTGGCCGCCGACCTACAACGTGCGGTGGCCCAATTGCCACGGGACTCACTTCTCTGGACCGCTACGAGAGTGCTGTGGCGCGCACTATGCGACGATTGGTGGCAGTCAAGGTACCTCTTCCTCTGGATAGCGATGGAAGCCCTGTTCGGGCCCAAGAATGGGAAGATGATATCCCGCAAGCTTTCGAAGAGGTCATCCTCGTTCCTATGTGCCGATTCTGCGCGCGCGGAAAAACTCCGCGAAACCGTCAGGACGGGATACATGTGGAGGTCCAGAACCGTTCACGGTCATGACCTTGATGGGCTAGACCCGGAGGAATCCGGGCGAATCTCCCACGAGGTGGAAGGCTTCCTTAGGGAGTCCATGGTGAAGATACTAACGGAGGTGGGGCTGACGGGAGTTTTTAACGGTGATGGTCGGGATGATCACCTCGACTCCCTAGCGCACCAGCGTTTCGGTACGAGCTAGTTCTTGATTGAGGGTTGTGTTCACGCCTCAACGCCGACCCGTCATATTGCCCTTCAGCGCCCAGGTCCCCGCCAGCCACCACCCCCAAGTCCACCCAGGGAGATGCGACTCCACCCTGGCCCCCTTCCGCGTAGCCTCGCGCGCGATCCACGACTCGGTCCAAGCGCCGGTGTTCCCGTGGTCCAGCACATTGGGCCACCGGGATTACGCT
>CAYYHT010000750.1:0-3908 GCA_964471355.1 uncultured Enterobacteriaceae bacterium | reverse complement strand
ATGTGCTCAAGAACCGCAAGCCGCTGCCTCCGCTACATGCCGAGCCGGGCTCATCGGGGGTCGAGCGCTCCGCCAAGCTGCCGACGCTGTTCGCCCCAGACCTCGGTGCGCAGACCCGCACGCTGACGTCGCGGCATTCGGACTTCAGCCATGCGGCGTTCAACAGCCGTGTCGCCCACGTCTTTGGCGAGCTGCAGGCTGCGTGGTCTGACGGCGCATGGCAGCGCGCTCGCCCGTTCGTCTCGGACACCCTGTTCAACAGCCTGTCCTTCTGGATGTCTCGCTACGAATCTCAGGGGCAGCAGAACAAGCTCGACGAGGTTCAGCTGGACCAGAGCGTCGAGGTCGTCAAGGTGCAGCTCGACGCTTGGTACGAGACCATCACGGTTCGCATCTTCGGCTCGATGAAGGACTACGTCATCGACAAGCAGGGCAATGTCATCGGTGGCGATGCGGACCATCGGCGCCACTTCAGTGAATACTGGGTGTTCATTCGCACCGCGGGCACGGGGGGTGGCAGTGGAGACCCCAGCAGGTGCCCCAGCTGTGGTGCGCCCTTGGATCGAGTCAATCAGGCCGGAACCTGTGAGTACTGCGACGCCCACATCACCAATGGCAGCTTCGACTGGGTGCTGACGCGGATCATCCAGCCCGAGGTGTATCGAGGCTAGCCAGAGGCAAGCGATTCGGCGTATCTTGAGCAGGAACAAAGCTTTCGGGATGGTCCATGAACCTGACGGCGCTCACTGCCGACGAGCAGATGACCCTGCTGGGGTTGGTCAAACAGATGATTGCAGCCGACAGCAACGTGTCGAAGGCTGAGCTTGCCTATGTCGAGACCTTGGCAAACCGCATCGGGCCGCCGGGCTACTTCGACGACATCGTGCGCGGGGCCACTGACGCCCTTCCCAACAAGGGCGATGTGCTGCGCGCCGCCGCTCGAATTCGTGGCTCCGATGAGCGGGCCACCATCTATGCCGAGCTGCGCCGGGCCGCTTTGTGCGACGGAATTGCGGGCGAAGAACAGCAGATGCTGACTTGGTTGGCCGAGCTGTGGGAGCTCGACGTGGCCAAGCTCGATGCGGCCATCGACCGGTACCTCGACGACGAAGCGGACACCGCCGAGATTCGAAACCTGTTCTAGGGCGCAACACGTCTGCGCCGCGGTTGGCTCGCCGGTGATAGTTGGCGCATGGAGGTCGGGTTGGCACACAACAAAGACGGGTGGGAGGTCGTGGAAGGCCGCATTGACCGCACAAAGAGCCCGCCTCGCGTCAGCCGCGCCGCAAAGAAGGCGGTGAACGGACGTGCCGAGGCCATCGTCGAGCTGCTGCGCAACTGCAGCGTGGCCGATCTGGCCCAGCTGCCCATCTCGGACGAGGTCCGCCGAGGCCTCGCAAATGTCGCCGGCCTCAAAAAGAACGCGCGCAACCGGCAGCTCAAGAGCCTGAACCACATGATTCGCGAGTCCGATGTCGAAGCACTCGAGCAGGCCCTTGCTGGTGGCACCCCTGGCGAGCAGCGGGCCCAAGAGATGGACCACTGGAGGCACCGCATCTTGCGCGAGGGAGACACGGCGATCGAGGCTTTTGTCTCTGCATTTCCCGACGCTGACCGACAGCAAATTCGCACCTTGACCCGACGGGCGAGCAAGGCGGGCGAGGGGTCCAAGCCCTACAAGCAGCTGTTCCGTCTGTTGCTGCGGTCCTAGAGCGTCTTCAGATACTCCAACACCGCGGCGCGCTGCCGTTGTGGGAGTAGGGGGCCGAGGCCCACAGGCCGTCGAGCGGCGGCGCAACGAAGCGGTCGGCGAACTGCGTGGCGACTTCGGGCTCTTGCTCTGTGGGGGTGCGAGCGCCGAACAGGGCGGTCAGGAGGAGCAAATGCCGTTTCATGCGCTCGGGGTAGCCCTCTGGAGTAGACTACGCCCATGCACCTCCTACTCGCTTTGTTGTTGTCTGGTCCCTCGCACGCCGAATCCCTTGCTGGGGTCACCCTCAGCGACTCGGTCACCATCGATGGCTCCACGTGTGTGCTCAACGGACTTGGGCTGCGCGAGAAGTACTTCATCGACATCTACGTCGGCGGCTTGTACCTCAAGAACCCGACGGCAAACTCCAGCACGGCAATCAGCAGCGACCAGCCCAAGCGCCTCGAGATGGCGTTCATCTACTCCGAGGTGACCAAGGCTCAGCTGGCTGATGCCATGAACGAGGGCCTGGTCAAGCAGTCCAATGCCGCGGCCATCAAGGCGCGCATGGACAAGCTGAATGGCTGGATGGAGGACGTGCATCCCGGTGACCGTGTCGCATTTGACTACGCGCCCGGCAAGGGCACGACCGTGTACGTCAAGGGCACCAACAAGGGCACCATCGAAGGCGTCGACTTCATGAAGGCGCTGTTCACCGTCTACTTGGGTGGCAGCCCGCCCACGGCCAAGCTCAAGAAAGGCATGATGGGCGGCTACTAAAGCGCCCTAAGCACGACCCATGGCGAGCTCGCGGTCCAACACCGCCCAGCGCAGCCAGGCAATGCCGCCAAAGATCGATGTGATGTGCCACCAAGAGTGCAGCTGCATCGCCTTGAGTGGGTGCTCGCAGCCGAACAAGCCGACCTCGGGAAGCCAGAACAGGCAGAATCCGCCGACATAGAAGCCGACGGCGGCCAGGCACATGTTCCAGACGTGTGGAGGCGTCTGCGGGCGCATGCTCAGCTGAATGGAGCGGCCGATCATGAAGGCGATGCACAGGGCATATCCGCCCAAGAACAGCTCAAAGTAGCCCGCGGGCAGCAGTCCGTAGCCAGCGGTGAAGCCCACCGCGATGAGCGCAAAGGCCCAGGCTGTAGCGGTGCCTTCTCCGGCGGGTCGGGTGCGGTGCAGCAGGATCCAGACGGCCACCAAGCCGAAGTAGACCATCGGCAGCTCATCGAGGGCTTGGGTCACCCGCAGTAGGGTGCCGTGGAAGGCGGCGGAGCCCAGCCCGACAAAGGCGAACAGGCCAAATGCGATCTGGAATCGGCGGTCTTCGGCGCGTCCGCCCCAGCGAATGGCCCCGGCAATGCCCGCGACGGTGATGAGCAGACTGGACACCGTGTTCCAGAACTCGGCGACCAACGGAGTGAACACGTAGTTTGGCTCACACCAGTCGACGACAGAGGGGGTCATGAAGTCCATCACCGACCCCGTAATGTTGTGAGGGCTTGGCGGCGCTTACGAGCGCTCCAACCAGCGCAGGCTGAACACTTCTTCGGGAACTTCGACGCCGAACTTCAGCTCGCTGGTCTTGATCTCGGTGTAGGTGCCCGCCTTGAGCTTGTCCTCAATGCGCATGGTCATGGGGTACTGCTTGCCGGCGATCTCTTGCACGTCGGTCATGCCCCAGGTCTTGACCAACATGCCGGACAGTGCGTACAGCTCTTGCATCGTTGGAATCAGCGTCTTCTGGTCGATGTAGGTGACGCGCTTTGGGTAGGTGACGCTGTCGTCCTTGGCGGTCAGCACGACCTTCCAGTGCGGGCTGCCCTCGTAGTCCACAAGTCCGTCGACGATGCCGTCGTAGACCTCGTCCCAGTTGGTGCTGCCCATGATGTCCTCGTAGGACATGTCGCTGCCCATCATTCCCTGGCGCAGCATGTGGCCACTGATCTTCTGGGTGCGCTCGACAGTGGGCATGTACATCCACATCTCGTCGCCCTTGCGGTACATCTTGGTGCCCTTTTCGCGGGCTGGAGCCAAGAATTCCATGCTGGACTCGTCGAGTCCTCGGCCGTAGCTGAAGACCTCCCTGGTCCGCGTCCGGCGCCCGCTGGAGCGTCAGACCATATATATCGTGGTCGTGGCCGCGCTCCGCCGCCTCCGCTTCCACGAGCTTCGCTTCGAGCCGGGCGCGCTCTGACTGCAACCACGC
>CAYYHT010000749.1:0-3913 GCA_964471355.1 uncultured Enterobacteriaceae bacterium | reverse complement strand
GCCGACAACGACTGCGATGGCATCGTCGACAACAGTGCTGTGGACCAGGCCACCTGGTATGCCGATGACGACGGCGACCTGTTTGGCGACGATTCCACCTCGGACGTGGGCTGCTCAGCACCCGTTGGCTTTGTCAATCGCGGCGGGGACTGCGATGACGGCAACTCGACCATCCGACCGGGTCAGCCAGAAGACTGCAACGGCCTGGACGACAACTGCGACGGAACGCGGGACGATGGCCTGACGCAGATCACGGTGTACGCCGACTCCGATGGCGATTCAGCCGGCGACCCCGACAGCACGCTGTCGGTTTGCGCGGCGCCTATTGGCTACACAATGGACTCCAGTGACTGCGACGACAGTGACCCCGCCGTCGAGCCGGGTGCGGTCGAGGAGTGCGACGACGGCATCGACAACAACTGCGACAGCGACACGGACTGCGAGGACTACGACAACTGCAAGTCGGTCGAGGACTACTGCTGGGAGTGCCAAGACGACGTGGTCGATCCCGACGAAGAGTGTGACGACGGCAACGACATCGATGGCGACGGCTGCGACAGGGACTGCCAGAACGAGTTCAGCCAGGGCTACGCCTTCCAAGAAGCGGAGCACCCGGGGTACACCAACATCGCTCGCGACGTGGTGCTGTGCGGCAACTACTACACCTCGAGCAACATTCAGACGGCGTGTGCGACCAACTGGCATGTCTGTCTTGAGTCTGAATGGCAGGCTCGCTACCCCAAGAACACCGCTCCCCTGGGTACGTTGACGTCCTATGGGGCATCACAGGGCAGTCGGTGCCCTGGTGGTGTGTGGGAGGCCGGGCGACCGAACAACACCAACAAGTGGGGCAACAACGTCTGCGACAGCGCCTACAACCCGTGGAACAGCGGCAAGTACATGTACGCGAACAACGGCAGCACCATCATCAAGGGCAGCGGGAGCTGCTGCAACTGGGACAACACCTTCTCGGCGAACAGCAGCGGCAACATGGCGGTCTACTGCTGCCAGAACTGAGAATCAGCCGTGAATGCGGATGATCTCGGTCAGCACGAAGACGCCTAGGATCAGCGCCGCCCACCACGCGGTGCGGCCCGTAGGCCACGTCTGCGACATGATGCCGCCGGGGCCGTTGTAGCGCCTCATGAACTCGTTGAGGTCAGCCAAGCGGTGCCGGGCGCGCAGCTCGCTGATGTCGCGAACCGCCGAGAGCCCGCCGTAGACCTTACGAACGACCGAGGGGATGGCGCGGCGATAGGTCCAGTCGAAGTCTAAGATCTGCGCGCGAACCTCGTCGGGGTACAGGCCGGTCTTTTGCAGGAACACGAACGCCAGCGCGCTGAACAGCAGCAGCTGGTACTGCGTGACGACGTGGGGGGCAGAGTAGGGCACGTATGCGTGGTGCACCTCGAGGGGCAGCATGGCGTACAGGGGCTGGTAGTAGATGCCGATGCCGATGCATAGGGCCGCCGCAAGGCCCATCGCCACCAGCATGTTGAGCGGCGCTCTCTGCGGACGCTTGCCGGAGTCGTGGGCAAAGAAGGCGAAGTAGGGCACCTTGATGCCCGAGTGGTCCATGACGCCCGCCGACGCGAAGACCAGCACCAAGTAGACGATCGCCATCTGTTCGTGGGCGGCGGCGGACAGGACCATGGACTTGGTGACAAAGCCGCTGAACAGCGGGAAGGCCGAGATGCTCATGGCGCCGACGATGGTGAAGAAGGTCGTATAGGGCATCGAACGGGCCAGGCCGCCAAGCTCGGTGCACTTGGCGGTGCCGGTGCGGTGCAGCACAGCGCCGACGCCCATGAACAGCAGGCCCTTGTAGATGATGTGGGCGAACGCGTGGCCGGCGGCACCGTTGATGGCCAACGGGGTGCCGATGCCGATGCCCACGATCATGAAGCCAAGCTGGTTGTTCAGGGAGTACGAGAGCACCTTGCGCAGGTCGTTCTCCATGACCGCAAAGAAGATGGGGAAGGCCGTCATCACCGCGCCGATCGGAATCAGGACCTCGCCATTGCCTGCAAAGCCTCGGCACAGGGCGTAGATCGCCAGCTTGGTGGTGAACGCCGAGAGGAAGACCGTGCCGGTGACCGTGCCTGCGGGGTAGGCGTCTTGCAGCCAGTTGTGCAGGAACGGGAAGGCCGCCTTGATGCCGAACGACAGCAGAATCAGCCAGGTCCAGGTCTCGCCCAGCTCCCATGACGCGCCATCGTTCACCATCGCGAAGTCGAGGCCGCCGCCCTCGCTGAGTCGCAGCAGCAGGCCCGCCAGCAAGATGACGCCGGACATGACCTGGATGATCAAGTAGCGCAGGCCGACCGTATAGGCGGTGTCGGTGCGGTTCGCCCAGATGAGGAACACGCTGGTGATTGCCGTCAGCTCCCAGAAGACGAAGAGCGTGGCGAGGTCTCCGGCGAACACCGCTCCGATGGCGGCTCCGGCGTACGACATGCCGGCCACATGCTGCAGGGAGTCGTCGTCGACATGCATCGAGTAGATGCCGCCGAGCACCGCGGCGATGTGGAAGACCACGCCCCAGACCATGGCCAGGCTGTCGATGCGGATCGGCGTGATGGTGTAGTTGAACAGCTGCATCGTGTAGATGTAGGTGGTCTCGTACTTGGTGCCCTCGAGCAGGCCGTGGGTCTCGGGGAAGCCGTACCAAAGGTGCAGAAAGGACACGATCGGCAGCAGTGGCAGCCACACTTGCTGAAGCCGCTTTGGCAGCACCGGGAACAGGAAGGCGCCTAGGATCAGCGGCATGCCGGGCGGCAGTGTGGCGAAGAACTCACTCACCGTAGTAGTCCTCGTCGCGCCGGATGAGCTTGCGGATCTGCGTGGCTACCAGGACCAGTCCGACGTACGAGCAGAAGCCGTAGATTGCGAAGAACACGTAGTTCTCCCACCACCAGTGCCCGTGGTTTGCGAAGGGAAAGCCCGCCAAGAACGCAATGGCGCACAGGACGTACAGGACCTTGGTGATCCAGTCATTCTCCTCGAGCCAGCTCGGTCCGTGGTCATGCAGCACCCGGGTCTCGTCTTCGACGCCCTCGAAGGTGTTGTGGCTGTCATCCACTCCGCTCATCGGTTCACCTCGCCAATGGGCTCGAGCATGGCGTACAGGTCAGGCGCCAAGAAGAACAGGGCGATGCAGCCAGCCGCGGTCATCGACAAGGGCACCAGGCACAGCAGGGGTGCCTCCTCAATGCCTTGGTTCTGATCGTTGGACGGGACAAAGAAGGCCCGGCCGACCACGGGCATCAGATAGCCAATGGACAGCAGGCTGGAGCACATGAGCACCGCCACAAACACCAACTGATCGGCCTCGTAGGCCCCGAGAGCGAGGTACCACTTGCCCCAGCTGCCTCCCATGGGCGGCAAGCCGATGATGGACAGGCTGGCGATGAAGAAGGCGGTCATTGTGACCGGCATCTTGTGGCCGATTCCGTCCATGTCGCTGATGTCGGTCTTGTGGTGAGCCACCATGATGGCGCCTGCACAGAAGAACAGGGTGATCTTGCCCATCGCATGCATGGCGATGTGCATGCTGCCACCCACCACGCTTGAGCTGGTCGCGAGCGCGGCTCCGAGCACGATGTACGACAGCTGACTGATGGTCGAGTAGGCCAGTCGCTTCTTGAGGTTGTCTTTGGTCAGCGCCGCAATGGAGGTGTACATCAGCGTGAACGCCGCCACCCAGCACAACCAATGGCTGATGCCTAGGGCCAGCAGGTCGATGCCGAAGGTATAGATGCAGACCTTCATCACCGTGAACACGCCGGCTTTGACGACGGCCACGGCGTGGAGCAGGGCCGAGACAGGTGTGGGCGCGACCATGGCCGCAGGCAGCCACTTGTGGAAGGGCATCAGTGCGGCCTTTCCGGTGCCGAACGCGAACAGGCCGAGC
>CAYYHT010000748.1:0-3927 GCA_964471355.1 uncultured Enterobacteriaceae bacterium | reverse complement strand
ATATGGCGCACAGGGCGGGTAGCCGTGGGCCAGACCGGTGACCAGGAACGCGTCTCCCTCTGGCGTGATCTTGGCCTTGGTCTTCAGTGCTGCTGGGGCGGTCGCCTCGACGGTTCCCCGCCTCTTGCGCGCCCCAACGATTCGCATCGACACAGCCCCGACCGAGACAAGCACCGAGGGTGCGTCGAGCTTGCCCACCGCCAGGGTGTCGATGATGACGTAGGGCCCGTCGGCAGGCACCTCGAGCTCGATGGACCAAGGTCCGGTGGGGGCAGGGACGTCTTCAGCGGCGAACAAGGCGTTGCCGGTGCGCCGCAGACCGACCTCTTGTCCAGCCACGCGAAGCATGGGCAGCCCAGCGCCTGCGCCACGGGTCTGGCTCAGCAACATGGCTCCGAAGTCGCCGCGTCGGTCGTCCCAACCCGATGTGAAGTTCATGGTCAGCGTGGTGCCGGGATGAACCCACCACAGGTCCGGGCGTGGGGCTCCATTCGGCGGTCCCGCCTGACCGGTGACGTCCTTGGGCGCGAGCAGGGGCAGCGGCGCTTCGAGGTCGCCGTCGCCAAAGGCCCCCATCGCCACGAGCCGCTCGGCCACGTCTTCTGTGAAGGGAATGCGGGCCTTCATGCCCAGGTGGGCGTGGTCGCGGAATCCCGAGTCGGGCACCCCCGAGTCACGTGCATCGATGTAGCCCGCACCGTGGCGGGTCAAGATGTCGACGACTGCGGCCTCCCTCTGTTGGCTCATGACGTCGGGGAAGGGGGTAAAGCTGGCCAGGGGCACGCGAACGAACACCAGGCGGCCGTTGTGCGAGGCGACGAGATCGGCGAGATCGGCCACCATGGTCTCTTCGGGGTCCCTTTCGGCCAGCGCCGTGGTCTTCTCGATTTGCTCCTCGACCTCGCCCCATGCGGCAGAGCGCTTGGCGGCACGCATGTCCGGTCCGTTGACTCCGGCCATCTCGCTGAGTGCAGCGTCCGCAAGCTCGAGTCCGCGGTCTTGCATCGAGCCCGGCCCGGGTTCGGCAAACAGCGCCCCGACGACCCAACCCTTGAGCGCTTTGTCCAGGTTGCCGTGCAGTGCAGCGCGCTTCTGTCGGGCGCGGCGCCACATGGGCGGACCGGGGTCAGCGCGGGCCAGTCGCGCATCGAGCAGCTCTTCGAACGCGCCGCGGTTGTCGGCCATGTGTTCGGCGCCGCGCAGGGGATTGGGCTCGACGCGCACCAGGTGCATGAGCAGGCTCGGAACCAACACGATCTCGGGCTCGAGACCCTGGTCGTAGACGCGGTTCTTGAGGGTCAGGTACCAGTTCGAGGCCACCGTGCCGCCATCGACCAGGGTGGTGATGCGCTTGTCGCCGATGGACTTGGCGAGTGCGGGCCCCAGGACGGCGGGGTCGATGTCGCCGGCGAGGCTGTTGCCCATGACCAGCACTTGAGGGTTCTCGCTCGCGAGGCGCTCTTCGACCCGCTTCACAGCCACACTCTGCTGCACCTCCGGCGTGCTCTGGATCCACAGCCCAAACAGGCCAAGGGCCACCAGGGGAATCAGCACCGACAGCGCCAACCATCCGCCTGACACAGACTCAGAACTGGAAGTAGACAAAGTCACCTTTGGTGTCTCTTGCAAAGACGAAGATTCCGAAAGCGAAAGCGGCCCAGGCAGTGGTCTGAACCGGCAGGAACCAGCCGCGTTCAGCGACTTCGTCGAGCTTGGGCTGCAGGGCCATCGCGAGCATCATGGGCGAGGCGTACACAATCACATTGGCGACGATGATTGCCGTGGCCATCCACTGGGCCTCGGTCCCGGCGAAGGGGTTGAGCATCATGTGGTTGACCAACGAGCCCAGCGTCGGCTCGCGGAAGATCAGCATGCCGAACACCGTGAACACGAACATCAGCGGGACGCCCAGGTACCGGCCGCGCTTCCACTTCTTCCACGACTTCGGCAGCACCTTCTTCTGTACGTAGGTGTACCCGGTGATGAGCGTCGCGTAGTACAGCCCCCAGGCCAGGAATGCCCAGGTGGCTCCGTGCCAGATCGCCGACGCCACGAAGGTGATGTAGGTGGCGCGGGTCTGATGTGCGAACGCGCCCCAGCGGCCGGTTCCCGGCACGGTCACCCACTTGCGCACCCAGGTGCTAAAGATGGCCGGCATGTAGACGTAGTCCCGCAGCCAGGTCGAGAACGACATGTGCCAGCGCTGGAAGTACTCCATGGGCGTGGCGGCGATGAACGGCTTGTCGAAGTTGCGAATCAGCTCGAATCCGAGCATGCGCGCGCTTCCGCGAGCCAAATCGGTGTACGCAGAGAAGTCGGCCAAGATCTGCAGGCCGAAGCCGAGGCCCCCTGCCCACACCATGGCAAAGCTTGGGTTGGGGGTCACAAAGACGAAGTCGACATAGGGCGCGATGGTGTCGGCGATGACGACCTTCTTGAAGGCGCCCCACATGCACAGGGCAAAGCCAGAGCGCATGTTCGTCCAGGACCACACGCGATCGGCCTCGACTTGCGGAAGCATGTTGCTGGCGCGTTCGACAGGCCCGGCGACCAGCTGCGGAAAGAAGCTGATGAAGACGAGGTAATCCAGCACGTTGTCGCGTGGTTTGAGCTGCTCGCGGTAGATGTCGATGGTGTACGACATCGTCTGGAACGTGAAGAAGCTGATGCCCACAGGCAGCAGCAGGCCCAGGGTGTGCACATTGTGGGACACCCCCAGCGCTTCCATGACCGAGATGACGTTGTCGAGGAAGAAGTCGCAGTACTTAAAGAAGCACAGCATGCCCATGTTGGTCGCTATGGAGAGCGTCAGCCAGCGTCCGGCATTCTCGCGGTCCGACTCGATCTTGGCGCCGGCGATGTAGTCGACGATGGCTGAGGTCAGCAGCAGCGAGCAGAACCACGGGTGGATCCAGCCATAGAAGATGAAGCTGCTGACGACAAGCAGGGCGTTCTGCCCAACCCGCCCCAAGCACCAATACAGCACGAAGACGGTCGGGAAGAACCACAGGTAGTCGAAGGCAATGAAGGACACTGGGTTCCTCGGCAGTGCCCCTTAGCGTCGCGCCGACGAAAATGCTTCGAAGGGACTTTGGTCCTGTTGGCACGGGTTGCCGGGCTGTGCTGCAGGGCGCAAGCTGGGCGCTGAAGGATTCGGGCCACAGACGAACTGAGACGCTACGACGGTGCGCGGAGACTCATTGCTTTCAGCCCTACTACTGTCGCTTTTGGCGAGCCCGAGCGTTGCGGCTCCCGTGGAGCTGTGTGACGCCGCCACGCCCGGCTATTTCACGTCGACCCGCGGCCGCGTCTTTGACTGGGCGGACATGAATCCAAAGGCGCTCAATCCGAATCCCGAGTCCCTCGAAAAGCTGTACCAGACCCTTGACCTGCTCAAGGCTCAAGGCATTGAAGTCGTGATGGTGCCGCTGCCTCCGCGACCGATGCTTCGCCCCGAAGAGAACGTCGAGGGCGAGCCGGTCTGGGGAGACCAAGCCCATGCTTGGTACAAGGAGTGGCTCGTCGAGATCAGAAAGCATGCCGGTGCGGTCGACATGGTCGAGTTGTGGGAGGGATTGCCCCCCGACGAGGATTTCTTCTTTCTAGGCGACGCCCACTGGACTCCGCGGGGTGCCGAGCTCGTCGCCGAGAAGGTCGCCGAGCAGCTGCAGAAGTCCCCCAGCTACGCGGCCGCCGAAAAGACGACCTACCAGACGCAGCCGGGTGAAATGGTCAGCTTCGAGGGCAATCGGGTCAGCGCGCTGCGCTCGGTCTGCCCCGATTTCGAGTTCCCCGACATCAGCTACCAGCGCGCGGTCACGACCACCACCGGCCTGGGCCTATTCGATGAAGTCGGTGAGCCGCCCATCACGTTGATCGGCACCTCGATGAGCTACGGGCCGGCCTACAACTTCCACGGCGCCATCA
>CAYYHT010000747.1:0-3932 GCA_964471355.1 uncultured Enterobacteriaceae bacterium | reverse complement strand
CTAGTCGGCCAATGCGACCCGCTATTTACGCCGCTTTGAGTCGTATCCGACCCGTCGCAGACCCTTTCGCGTGCGGGTCCAGTCGCGCTCTACTTTGACGAATAGATTTAGGTAGACCCGGCAGCCAAGCAGCTTCTGCAGCTCTTTGCGGGCTAGGCTGCCGATGCGCTTGAGCATCTCGCCGCCCTTGCCGATGACGATGCCTTTTTGGCTCTTGCGCTCGACGACGATGACCGTGTGGATGCGCACGATGGGGTTGTCGCTCTCGCGCTCGGATTCATCGAACTGCTCGACCTCGACAAAGGTCGAGTAGGGGATTTCCTGTTCGGTCAGGTGGAAGATCTTCTCGCGGATGATCTCGGCCACCAGGAATCGCTCGGTCACGTCGGTGTAGTAGCCCTCGGGGAAGAGCGGTGGATGAGCGGGAAGCAGGTCGCGCACCAGCTCCATCAGCTGCGGTACGCCGTCGCCGGTCAGGGCCGAGATGGGGACGGCTCCCGCCAGATCAAGGCGCTCGGACACAGCCGCAATCACCGGCAGCACCAGAGGCTTGGGAATGACGTCGATCTTGTTCGCGACGAAGATGACTGGCTTGCGGCTCTTTTCGAGCGACGCGGCAATCTCTTCGGCGAGCTCGTCGAAGATGGGCGTGTTGTCGGTCTCGGCGCGCCTGGCCAGCAGGGTCATGTCGCCAATCCAACAGGCGACGTCGGCGTCGGCGAGCGCATCGACCGCACGTTCGACCATCGATTTATTGAGCTCGGTCCACGCTTTGTGGATGCCCGGGGTATCGACGAGAATGACCTGCATTTGCTCGTCGGTGTGCACGCCAGCGATTCGATTGCGCGTCGTCTGCGGCTTGGCCGAGGTGATGGCCAGCTTTGAGCCAAGCACCGAGTTGAGCAGCGTGGACTTGCCAGCGTTTGGCCGACCGATCAGACCGACGTATCCGCATTTGAAGTCGCTCTTTTCGCTCACGCACTCTCCCGAGAGGCCTCGACCCGCCACTGCCCACGGGACATTTCGGGGTCCGGCACAACGCGTACCGTACTGAGCTTGTATTCCGCCTTGAGGATTCGCACATGTTCGTTGAACGGACCGCGAGTGCGTGTTTCGTCTGCGGGTGCGCACCGGACCGCGATGTGCGGCCCGCTGCTTTGTCCTGTCATCAGTCCGCGCAGCACGTCGAGCACGCGCTTGGCCTCGACGAGTTGCCGCAGTGCACTGTGTGTCGGCCCCGCCACGGCGCGCCCCAATCCGTCGGGACCGGCCTGAAGCCCGATCCGGATGACTTCAACACCACCCCCTTCGAGGATGTCGAGCATGTGCCGGCAGGTGTGAACGGCGGCTTGCACCGACAGTGGGTGGTAGAGCTGGTCGAGATGCTGTTGCTCGAGCCGGCTTCCCCGCAGCACGAGGACAGGGTGCAGGCGTGCAAAGTCGGCCAACGGCAAGATGCGGCGGGCGTCCTCGATGCAGCTGTCGTGGTCCGAGCGCGGCAAGCCGACCGCCAACACAATGCCGACCTCGACGCCTTGTTCGCGCAGTCCTGCGCTCATCTCTGGAATGATTCCGCTTCGGTGTTGCCGGCCAATGGCGCGCAGCGACGGGTCGTGCATCGACAGAGCATCGAGCTCGATGGCCACGGTGCCCGCGGACACGAGTCTCGCGGCCTCGGCGCGGGTCAGCAGGTCGGGGCGAACTCGAGCGCGCACTGGCAGGTCACCAGTCGCTTCGAGCAGTGCTTCGCTCGGCGGAGCTCCACCGAAGAAGCTGACCAACAGCTGGTCGCCGTCGCGGGCGACGTCGTTGCGGTAGTGGAAGATCAGGGCGTCGACTAGCTCAGCGGTGACGGCCGATGCGGTCGGCGCGCACAGATGGCAAAACGGCGGCTCTGCGCAGCACGGCAGATTGACCGGGACGATGACGCGTCGGCTCATGACTTGATTTCGCTCTGCAGCTTGAGCAGCGCGTCAGCAGCGGCTCGCTTGGATGCTTCGCGCTTCGAACCGCCCTGACCCGTGCCCAGTAAGCGGGTTCCCGCCCGCACCTCGACGTCGAAGGTTGGCGCGTGAGGCGGGCCGGCTTGTCCGGTGACCACATAGCTGGGGGTCTTTTGCCAGGCGGCCTGGGTGCGCTCCTGCAGCAGGCTGCGGGAGTCTTTCCAGGCGTCTTCTCCGGCGGTTCCCAAGATGGCCAACCTGGGCTCCATCCAGTTGGCCACCACCTGGCGGCAGTGGGCCACGTCGGAGTCTAGGTACACCGCCCCCAGAACAGCTTCGACGGTGTTCTCGAGGATGCGGTCCTTGTCACGCCCGCCGGTGGTCTCTTCGCCGCGGCCCAGCTTGATTCGCTGCCCCAGCTCGAGTTCGCGTCCGATGGCCGCCAGGTTGGTGGTGTTCACCAACTTGCTGCACAGTCGCGTCAGCTGGCCCTCGGGGGCGTCCGGGAACCGCTCAAAGATCAGCAGCGTGGTGCACATGTTCAGCACCGCGTCGCCCAGAAACTCCAGGCGCTCGTTGTCCGTCCCGGCGTTCTCGTGCACCCAAGAACTGTGGGTGAGGGCGGTCTCCAACAGCTTGGGGTTGGAAAACTCGTGGCCGATGTTCACGCGCTGATCTCCAGGGCGCGGGTGATCCATCCGCCGCCGAGCACTCGGTCGCCGTCGTAGAACACCGCCGCTTGCCCGGGAGCGACGGCGCGTTCGGGCCGCAGAAACTCCACGCGACACGGGTTGTCGGCACCGACTCGACAGGGAACGGCAGCACCTTTGTGGCGAATTCGAACCTGGATTTCGCGATCCGGGTCTGGTCGGTCGAACCAGTTGCACCGCGATGCAAGCAGCCCAGCGTGTCGCAGCTTGGCATCCGTGCCGACCACGACCCGCTTGGTGTCGGGCTCGACCCGCAGAACATAGGCCGGGAATCCCAGTGCAACGCCGAGTCCGCGGCGCTGACCCACCGTGTATTTGAAGTAGCCGGCGTGGTAGCCAAGCACCTTGCCTTGCTCGTCGACGATCTCGCCGGCACCGTCCACATCGGGCCGGTGCATGCGCACGAAGCGAGCGTGGTCTTCGTCCGGAATGAAGCAGATCTCCATGGACTCGGGCTTGTCAGCAGTCAACAGGCCAAAGCGCTGGGCGTGCTCACGCACCTCGGTCTTCTTCATGTGGCCCAAGGGGAACATCGTCTTGGCCAGGGCATCTGACGTGACCGGGAACAAAAAGTAGCTCTGGTCCTTGGTCTCGTCAGTGGCCCGCATGAGGCAGGGGCCCTCGCCGATGCGCGCGTAGTGGCCCGTCGCCAGATGAGAAGCGCCAAGAGCCACTGCCCGCTGAAGCAGGATGCGGAACTTGAGTACGCCGTTGCAGCGGATGCACGGATTGGGGGTCTGGCCCGCGATGTAGGTATCTGCGAGGTCATCCATCACCGACTTGCGGAAGGCATCGCGCAGATTCATGACGTAGAAGGGGATGCCCAGGCCGTCTGCGACGCGACGGGCGTCAATCGCATCGTCGAGTCCACAGCAGGTCTTGCTGCCGAGCTTCGCGGCAGTCGGTGACAGGTCGTGCAGCTTCATGTGCACGCCAATGACCTCGTGGCCCTGTTCGACCAGAAGCGCGGCGGCTACGGATGAATCGACTCCTCCACTCATGGCTACGACGACGCGGGACACTGTGTTGTTCCTCCTACAGTACCGCCTAACGCGCTATACGCCGGGCCATGACACCAGTCGTCGCCATTGTCGGTCGCCCGAACGTCGGAAAGTCCACCCTGTTCAACAGGTTTGTTGGCTTCAAGAAGGCCACTGTGCACGACCGTCCCGGGGTCACTCGGGACCGGATCTACGAAGAAGCCGAGGCCCTCGGACGCAAGTTCTTGTGCATCGACACCGGCGGACTTGAGCCCGCTCCCGACACGTCGCTGCTCGAA
>CAYYHT010000746.1:0-3939 GCA_964471355.1 uncultured Enterobacteriaceae bacterium | reverse complement strand
CTGCCCGCCGCGCTAACGCTCACAGGTTGGCTTGCATGGCGCCTTCGGCGCCATGTCAGGCCATACCAACGTTAGGCGAGGGTTTGTTCTCTGCGATTGGCCTGGCATCGATGTCCGCCGATGATCAGAAGGTCGCTCTGCGGTGAGCCCATGGGGCGCTTCGTGGTTGCTGTGCCTCCGACGCCAGATGCCGGCCCGCATCTCAACGCGTTCGCCCTGTGAGCTGTTCCGCCGCGGCTGCCAACGTCTGAAGGACCCTTGCGCTTCTACCCGGGTCGTCGCACGGCCAATCGAATGGTCCACGTCTGTCCTGGCAGCTGCATTCGCCA
Source organism: uncultured Enterobacteriaceae bacterium (assembly GCA_964471355.1). Classification (GTDB taxonomy): domain Bacteria; phylum Myxococcota_A; class UBA796; order UBA796; genus CAYYHT01. Next base: position 3,610 of record CAYYHT010000746.1, on the reverse strand, counting down.
TGCGTCCGCCCACGATCGGAGGAGACTGCGGCTTTGCCGTGTGAAACAGGCCCCTTTCGGTTCCCAATGTGCATTGGCGGCGCTGGCGCAGGAAAGGGCGATTGTGTCCGTTTCTCGCTTCGATAGTCACCGCCTAGTGGGCCGGATCAGCCGCTGTCGGGGATAGCCGGATTACTTGAGCTGGCGCCCCACCAGTGGAAGCTGACGGACGCGTGGGGAACCGACCATTGGCAGTGTAATGTGTGTGGAACTGGAGCCAGAGAATGTGGTTGCTGTTCGCTCTCAGTTTTGCGCACGGAGAGCCCTGCGAGAATCCCGAATGGATTGCGAATGAGGTCGAGGAGTACATCGCCAACTACATGCTCGATGAGGCACTTGCCGCGCTAGAGCGTGCCGATACCTCTTGGGGCTGTTCAGATGTCGCGAATCCGGCGGTGCTTGCACGGCTGTACTTAGCTCAGGGCGCGGTCAGCTACTTTATGGAAGAGCCATTGCAGTCCCGTTTGGGCTTCATGGCCGCCTACCGTACGGCTCCTGAGGTCTGGACTTCATTCTACGGTGAGGACGCTCGTGCCCTTTATGACGCGCAAGCAGCGATGCCCGCCTTGTCTGACGGCACGATCAAGTTTCTTCCTGTTCCGGTGGGGTACAATGTCTATATCGATGGGGCGCCGCTCGGTGAGTCCAGCGGCGTTCAGGCAGGCTTGCACCTTGTGCAGATTGAGATTCCCGATGGGGACATGGTGTTCGCCGAAAGACTGACGGTTCTCGAGAGTAGTGAGGTCTTGGTCGCTACCGGGTTGCGGCCCGGCCCCCCGAAAACCGCGAACGCGAATGACGCCGTCATGTCCGCCGCGATGGGTGAGGAGGAATTCCTTGAAATGCTAGCGTCTGCGACGGAATTGCAGCGCGCAGCTCGTTCGACGGAAGCATGGTTCGAGTTTGGCCTCGCCGCCAAGGGGCCTGGGCACGTGCAAAACATCAGTTTCTACAATGAATATCGCCAAGTAAGGGGTGCCCACCGTCCCGCGGTGGGATTGCGGTTTGGTGTCGACCTTCTCGGTTCCACGATTTCGCTTCGGCTTGGTGCGGGTCTGGTCTGGGGACGCCACGAGTGGACTATTTGCGCCGACAACACACTGAACGCTTCGAGTTGCTCGGACTGGGATTCACTTCTTTTCGAGCCGAAGCTCTTGATCCCAATCGACATTGGTGCGGACGTTTGGCTGTTCAAGAACGATCGAGTGGCGTTGGGGCTGGGTCCGAATCTGGCGAGACAATTCCAACCCGAAATACGTGCCGTCTGGTATGCAAGTCCGCACCCATTTATGATTGGTGGAGTGACGACGCTTAGGTATTCAGTGTCGCCTCATCGGTGGTCTATTGCCCTGAGAGCCGGTGGCTTGTATGTGCCGTATCGGGGTCTCGTCGACGACTCCCTAGGACAGGCCCATGTCTTTGGAGATGTCCAGGCGGCGATGCTTTTCTATTTCTAGACGTCAAACGCTGCCCGACGTGCCGGAAACAAGGTGCGCTGTATAGGTGAAACGCTCGATTTGGTGTTCGAGTACTGTCCGCCCCGAAAGGAATGGGCGACTTCACATGGTGGGTGGCTCGCGGGCATTTCGGCGTCCGGCTGCGTTTGGAGTCCGCACTCGAAGTCACGATCCGGCCACACCTCCGCCCGCCGTCCTAACGCTAAATAGGCTGTTCCACCTAATCCTTGGCGCCCGGCACTCGATTTTCCCGCAGACCCACCACCCGCCGATTTCTACCTCAGCACCCCACAGAATTCGGGTAGCGCGAGTGCAACCTAATCTTGGTCTTCGAACAGCCGATCCAAGGGACTGCGAACGCCGGAGGCGCCCTTGCGCAGCACGTGTAGGTAGATCATGGTGGTCTCGACACTCTTGTGACCCATGAGCAGCTGCACGGTGCGAATGTCGGCACCGTTTTCGATCAGCTCGGTGGCGAAGGAGTGCCTGAAGGTGTGGCTGGTGGCTGGCTTTGAGATGCGTGAGAGCTTCACGGCCTTGGCCACCGCCCGCTGGGTGGCGCTCTGATGCAGGAAGTGGCGCCTGCGCTGACCCGAATGGGCATCGGTAAAGATGCGGGTCGCTGGAATGAGCCACTGCCACGGCCATGCGCGTCCGGCACTGGGTGCGGCGCGATCCATCGCGTAGGGCAGACTGACCCAACCGGCGTCGTTGCGCAGGTCGGCGATGTGTTGGTCGCGCGCCCGACCAATCTGTTCGCGAAGCGCTGTGACGAGTGACTCGGGCAGCACGGTCACCCGGTCTTTGCCTCCCTTGCCGTCGCGCACAACGATCTCGCGGCGGTCCATGTCCAGGTCTTTGATGCGCAGCGAACAGCACTCTCGCAGCCGCAGCCCCGAGCCGTACATCAGCAGCGCCCGCAGGCGGTGGGCGCCGCTCAAGTACGTGACCACCTCGTGCATCTCGGATGGCGAGAGTGAGGTCGGCTCACGAGGGCTCACCTTGGCCCGTCGAATGCCGTCGATGTGGGGCAAGTCGATGTCCAGCACCTCGCGGTACAGGAACCGAATGGCCGCCAGAGCCTGGTTCTGCGTGCGTGGACAGACCCGCTTGTGCACTGCCAGAAACGACAAGAAGGCCCGCACGTCATCGGCCCCAAGTTCTTGTCACCCCTGTCGGTTAGCCTCCTGCGATGTCCGCACAGCCCGAACCCGCCAACGTCCTCAACTGCTACGCCCCGAGCGATGGTCGCCACCTCGCCACCCTGTCTGTCGATGGGCCAGGGGAAGTGAACGACGCGGTCGGCAGGGCCCGTGCTGCCCAACGAGCCTGGGGCGAGCGCAGCGTCGCCGAGCGCGCCAAGGTGCTCGAGCGGTTCAGGGACATGATGCTGGACAAGGGCCACGAGCTGACCCGACTGCTGGTGCTCGAGTGCGGCAAGTCCCACGGCGAGGCCTATGCGTTCGAGGTCGCCAACTTGCTCAACCTGACCGGCTACTTCTGTGCCCGAGCCGCCAAGGTGCTGGCTCCCGAGCGTGTGCCGCTCAAGCTCTACCGCAACCGACGCAGCGAGCTGCACTACAAACCACGGGGCGTCATCGCCATTATCAGCCCGTGGAACTTCCCCCTCGTCATCCCGTTCGGCGAGGTCGTGGTGGCGCTATTGGCTGGCAACGGCATCGTGATCAAGCCCAGCGAAGAGACCCCGCTGATCGCCCTAAAGGGCGTCGAGTGGCTGGAGCAGTGCGGCATTCCCCGCGGCTTGGTCAACGTGGTCATCGGTGGGGGCGCCACCGGTGCAGCCCTCGTCGAAGCTGACGTCGACAAGGTTGTTTTCACGGGCTCGGTCGCTGTCGGCAAGAAGATTGCCGAGTCCTGCGGCCGCCGCCTGATTCCCTGCGCCATCGAGGCCGGTGGCAAGGCCCCCGCCGTGGTGCTGCCCGACGCCGACCTCGAACGCACGGCCAAAGGCCTGGTGTGGGGAGGCTTTGCCAACAGCGGCCAGGTCTGCGCCTCGGTCGAGCGTGTCTATGTCCACCGCAGCCAGCACGATGCATTGGTGGCTCGGGTGGTCGATCAGGTGCGCAGGCTCCGCCACGGCGATCCGTTGCGGG
>CAYYHT010000745.1:0-3945 GCA_964471355.1 uncultured Enterobacteriaceae bacterium | reverse complement strand
ATCTCGAACTCGCCCTTGGCTGGAGTCAGAGTCGGAGACACGGCTGGACGAGGTGAAGGCTTGGGTCCCGGGGTCAGTCGCCGCGGGGGCGGAGGGGGGTCGGACGCGGTCAGCTGGGGCGGCCCCAAGTCGGGAACGAGCGTTCCACCCGCATGAAATCCACCGATAGGCGCGGGTCCGGGCTTCTTTTTTCCGGCCATGCGCTCGAGATCGCCGCGATTCAGCGTCACCTCTCCGCAGCTGGTGCAGGCGATGATGTCCATGCCATTGAGCATCTCGCTTCGCCTTTCACCACCACATCTTGGGCACGGACTGATCGAATTCACGTAGCTCTCTCCCCGGGGACATCCGGACGCGGCGCACAATCTACCGCGTTCGTCGGACAGGCGGGGTGTCGAATCGTTCCCTGGCGTTATGCGAGCCGCGGAGCCATGGACCATGATCGACCCTAGAAAGCTGACCGAGCAACCGGATTTGGTGAAGGAGCATCTGCTGCGCAGAAACGCCAGCGAAGAGCTACACGCCTCCGTTGATCAGATGGTAAAGCTCGAATGGCGCCGTCGAGTGATGATCCAGGAGCGCGACCACCTGCGCGCTGATCGCAACACGCTGTCCAAACAGATCGGCCAGCTGATGCGCGAAGGAAAACGCGACGAGGCCGAAGAGGTCAAGGCGCGCGTTGGCAACGAAAAGGCGCGCATCGCCGAGCTCGAGACCAAGCTCGAAGACCTCGAGCAGACCAAGCGCGACGTCGTCATGAGCCTGCCCAACTTGCTGCACCCCGATGTGCCCGCCGGAAAGGGTGAGGAGGACAACGTCGTCCTGCGAAGCTGGGGCGACGTTCCCAACATCGAGGCCCCCCAGGCCCACGTTGAAGTCGGCGAAGGACTGGGCCTGCTCGATCTGGACCGCTCGGCCAAGCTCTCGGGGGCGCGATTCGCTGTGCTCAAGGGTGGCCTGGCCCGACTTGAGCGGGCCCTGGTCAACTTCTTCTTGGACACGCACACCGGCGAGCACGGCTACACCGAGCTGATGGTGCCCTACATCGTGCAGCGGCCAGCCATGGAAGGCACCGGCCAGCTGCCCAAGTTCGAAAACGACATGTTCAAGCTGTCGCAGCCCGTCAACGGGGACGATGCGTTCTTGATCCCCACCGCCGAGGTGCCGGTCACCAACCTGCACCGCGAAGAGATTCTGAGTCACGAGCAGCTGCCCCTGCGCTACTGCGCCTTCACTCCGTGCTTTCGCGCCGAGGCCGGCAGTGCAGGGCGCGATGTGCGCGGACTCATTCGCCAGCACCAATTCCACAAGGTCGAGCTGGTGCACGTCTGCACTCCAGAAGACAGCGAGGCCGAACACGAGCTGCTGCTGTCGCGCGCCGAAGACCTGCTGCAGCGTCTGGGCCTGGCCTACCGGGTTGTCCTACTGTGTGGCGGAGACACCAGCTTCGCCGCCCATAAGTGCTACGACCTCGAGGTCTGGTTGCCCAGCCAAGGTCAGTACCGAGAGATCAGCTCGGTCAGCAACTTCGTCGACTTCCAAGCCCGCCGAATGAGCATGCGCTATCGCCCGCCGCCGCGCGACGGGGGCAAGCCCAGCAAGCCCACAGCACCCCACACCCTCAACGGCTCGGCCCTAGCGGTCGGCCGTACGGTCGTGGCCATTCTCGAGAACTTCCAGCAGCCCGACGGCTCGGTGCGCATTCCCGAGTGCCTGCACCCCTACATGGGTGGTCTGACCGAGCTTCGTCCCGCGGACTGAGTGGTTACCCTCGCCAGCCGAGGTGACCCGATGCCAGCCCTGTTCTTTGTGTTCCTGTTGATGTTCGGCAGCTTGGCCCAGGCCAGCGAGACCGCCTCTGTGGTGGCTCCGCCGACCAATTCCGTCGAGCAGCTGCTCGTCCAGGTCGATGTGCAGCCATTCGGGACCATGCTTCTGCAGGACCTGTCTGACGCCGACCACGGGGCAGTGCGCAAGCAGCAGGGACCGGCGGATTTGCTTGGCTACCAGCGGGCCCGCGACAACATGCGACTGGCGCGCATTCTGTGGTGGGGCGGCTTCGGAGCCATGTTCCTGGGGGTCAGCGTCATGGTCAGCGGGGGGCTGATGGCGACGGTGGACGTCGAAAATCCGGTCTATGGGCCGGGCATCTATGCCGGGGTATTTATGGTGCTCGCCGGCGTTGGCATGACCTTGTCGGGCGCCGTTCTGCAGCAGGTTGCTTGGCTCAAGGGCTTCACAGTCATCGAGAAGCTGTCCGCCGGTGCCGTCACCAATGCCATGGGCATGGCCTCGCTCATCATGCTGATCGGTAGCTTTGCGGTCGGTGCTGTACCAAGCATCAGCGGACTGAGCGGGCTGCTGTTCATCGGGGCCTATGCGGGGGCCGAGCTTCAGAACACCCTCACCCACTCCGCATGGGAACAACACGCCAGCGGCGGGTCATTCCGCGCGTCCCTCGTACCCACCCGCAATGGACTCGCCGTGGTGGGGCGTTTCTAGCGTTTGCCGTTTGGCGGTTGGCGTTTGCGGATGGGGAGTTAGAGAGGGCTCCGGCCGGAGGTGTGGCCGAGTGGTTGAAGGCGCCAGTCTTGAAAACTGGAGATCGAAAGATTCGGGGGTTCGAATCCCTCCACCTCCGCCACAATTGACATCGTTGAAACTGTATTATGGAGTTGTGACCGAGTGGCCGAAGGTGCCGGATTGCTAATCCGGTGTGGGGCGATAAGTTCCACCGAGGGTTCGAATCCCTCCAACTCCGACTTTTAGAGTGGGCTTTTAAGGCCACTTTTCGCGTCCCCCTGGACGACACGCGAAAGCGGGTTAAAACGGGGAGCGCTGCACCCATAGCTCAATTGGATAGAGCGTCTGGCTACGGACCAGGAGGTTAGGAGTTCGATTCTTCTTGGGTGCGCCATACAGAAGCCCCCGTCACGCAAGTGGCGGGGGTTTTCTGCGTTTTTGGGGGGCGCATGCCCAGCGCAGCTTCACCGACCGCCCAACGGTTTTGGCGAGACCAGACTCTCGTAGCTTCGCAGCTCGGCGGTCGCGTCGGCGCGCAGCTGGGACAGCTCGGGGTGCGACTCAAGCGTCTTGACGACCGCTTTGAGCATGGGAATGGCGTCACCGTATTTGCCGAGGGCAGCCAAGATGGACGCGCGTGTGACTCGAATCTCCATGGCCACATCGAGTCGTCCCGACGTGTTCGCAAAGGCCTCGGCCACCACCAGCTCTTCGATGGCCGCATCGAGCTTGCCCAGCCGTGCTGTGAACGATGCCTTTTGAAGATGCAGCTGCGACAACTGTTCGGGTGACAAGCCGGACCTCATCGCGTCCAGGGCTTGCAGCGCGCCCTCAAGGTCGCTCTCGGCAAGGGTCTCTGCCGTTTCCAGCTGGTCAGAGAACGAGCTCATGAGACTCCTCGGCGTCGGTCACTTGGACCGAACAGTAAGTTTCATCGGACAGTATGCCGGAACATTGATGGGGCGAATGCGCACGGTGTAGGTGCCGCTGCCGTCGGCCAGAAAGCCCGCCCCCAGAATCGACAGGCCGCCCTTTTCGCCGCTGATGTTGGTCTTTCGAACCTTGCCGTTGCGGTAGGCGGTGAACTCGTAGCGAGCGTTGTCGGCGGCCTCGGGCATGCGCAGGTGGATGCCCCAGACATCCCAGGTGTCATCCTGGCTGTAGAAGGTGATCCACTCGGAGTCGTTCTTGTCGCGGGTCACGAAATTCATCGTGCGTTCGAAGCTCTTCTTTCCGCCCGTCTTGAGGTCATAGGCATCGGCGCGGGTGTCGTTCGGCTCGAAGCTGTCGTCCTCCTTCTTCAGGCTCAGTCCCTCGTCGATGTCTCCGTCGCAGTTGTTGTCGCGGCAGTCCGCGACTTCGGTGGCCTTTGGATGGCGCCCTTTGTCGGCGTCATTGCAGTCGCCTTGGTCCTCTGAGAAG
>CAYYHT010000744.1:0-3956 GCA_964471355.1 uncultured Enterobacteriaceae bacterium | reverse complement strand
CGCCCACGCACACCACGACCACGACCACGACCACGCCCACGCACACCACGACCACGACCACGACCACGACCACGCAGACCACGACCACGACCACGCAGACCACGAGGCTCATGGCTTCGCCGGCACATCCCTGTTCTGGCCCGCAGACGCCGTCTTCTCCCGCGAGCGACTGGCCGACGCGCTGGCACAGATCGCCGTGGGGCGAGCGGGAGCTCTAAGCCGCCTCAAGGGTGTCTTCCGAACCCCCGAGGGCTGGTTTCGCATCGAGCTTGCCGGGGGTCGTGTGCACGAGCGATTGACCGGCCACCGCCTCGATAGCCGGGTCGACATCGTGCTGCAGAGCGGCCATGAAGGCGGACTGGAACAAGCTTCGACCTGGTTGCATGAGGCGCTGCTCGCGGCCCATGAGCTCACCGAGGCCGGCACCAGCGTCGAGTTGGTGCGCGCAGATGGATCCCGCTTGAGCCTGGATCGAACCGGCCTGCAAGCCCTTCCCAATGGCGTGCCCGACGTCGCCGAGCTGCTGCCAAAGCGTTCCGGCGCGGCCGCTCGCATGTCCGAGCTGCTCGATTCCGCGGGCATTGCCGGAGACTTGGTGGCCGTCGTCATCGCATCGGACGGCTACGCGACCCCCGCGGTACCGATCGAGCCTCTGCGCAATGGTGTGCTGCTGCACAGCCTGGCCGACGGCGCGCTGCCCGATGACAAGGGCGGACCCTTTCGACTGCTGATTCCCGGGGATGCCGGACCGGCCGGCGCATGCAGCAACGTCAAAGGCGTCGTGCGCATCGTGTTCCGAGCCGCAACCCCTACTGGATGAGCCACCAGCCGAGGCCGCCCAAGGCGGCGATCGCGATGACACTCAAGATGGCGACCCGCCCCCAGGCGACTTCGAGGTCGGCCAGGTGCATGGGGCCCTTGTCGAAGGGCACGAACTCGAGCTTGCCCTCGGGGGGCACTTGGGTTCCGCACAGGCAGGTGGCGTGGCTGTAGGTGGCTGAACAGTCACACGCGATGGCCCCGTCCGTGGCCAGCTGGAAGTGGTCGGACTTGCCGCAGCTGTTGCAGCTGAGCCACACCTCATTGTTGCCACATGCATTGCACAGGACGTGGACAAAACCGGGTTCGGGGCTCTTGGCCATTGGACCGTCGTTCAGCTGTCGAGGGCTGCGCGGATGGCGAATTCGTCGAGGCCCAGCCCGCGACCGAGCTCGACGACCTGTTCGCGGAAGACCTGAACGCCTGCGAGCTGCGACAGCATGGCCGAGGCCACATCGGCCAAGCAGCGGGAGATCTCGGGGTCACCGAGGCCGAAGTGGTCGGCGTACTTGCGAATCACCGCGGATTCTTCGTCCGAGACCGTTCCGTCTGCAAAGGCGACGATAATCAGGCTCTTGAGGAAGACCTCCTGAACACCGGGGTCGACGATGTCGGACAGGGGCGCGGCGTCGCCTTCGAGGCCTTCTTCGAACGAGTCGATGAGCTCCTCTTCGCGTGGGTGTTCGCCGTCGGCGCGTGCAACCTCGCGCATGGCCAAGGCGATGGCGCGTGCCGCTGGGGCATCGACCTCTACGTTTCCTTTGACGAGCGAGAGCATCCGCAACTCCGTGGAAGTCCGCGAGTGTATCAAGGAGGGGCCAGCTACGTCTTGCTCACCCGGCTTCGCTATGGGCAGCCGGCTCCGTCGATCGCAGAGCCGTCGCTCCAGTCACTCCAGACCAATCCCTCGTCCCGGTAGCGCACCCGCCAGCAGCCCGGGTCGGCGGCCTCGATGATGCGCGTGTTCAGCACGATGGCGCTGGCCTGATCGACCCCTTCATAGATGTTGTGCCGCTGGTCCCAGTGCTCGTCGACCAGGGTCGAGAAGTCGCAGTCGGTGCCCGCCACCTGCCAGTGGCTGGCTTGGTGTGCGTGGGCCGAATCCGAGAAGTCGCTGGCGACCAAGATGAGCGGATCAGCGCCACAGGCCGATACAGCGGTGGGCTTGTCCGGCTTGTCGTTGTAGCGCCACACGGTGAGCGCGTCGTCTTCGCGGTGGACGGCCGGATCGGCGGCGTTGCCTCGGCTGATGCGCTTGAACGAGAACTTGGGCGCATCGCCGGCTTCGACCTCGGCGATCACAAATCCCCAGGTGCTCTGGCTGACGGTGAACTCGTCGTAGTCCTGGTTGTCGTCGCTGCCCCAGGGATCGAGGGCTCCGCCAGCACTCGCGACGTTGACCATGACGTGCTGGTGGTCTCGGGTCTGGCCCCGCGAGTAGCCATGGGTGTGCCCAAAGAAGTGGATGGATGGCTTGCCGCACTCGGTCGACCAGGCCTCGAGTTGTGCAACCACATCGCCGGTAAAGGTGCTCTCGCCGGGGGTCCACAGCTCGCTCTTCCAGGGATGGTGGATCTGGGCGAACACGAAGTCGATCTCGTCTGCCGCACAGGTGTCGCTCAAGACCCCCGCCAACCAGTCCAGCTGCGCGCCTTGGGCGTAGCCGTTGCTGTCGAGTGCGATGACGCGCACGTTGCTGCGGTCAAAGCTGTAGGCGTGCTCGCCAAGTGCCTCGGTGGCCTCGGGCAGGTGAAAGTAGCGGAAGTAATGGGGGCTGCCGCCCTCGTGGTTGCCGATGGCTGGGTAGACGGGCACGGCCGAGAACAGCTCTGCGCTGGGGGCGAACCAGTCCTCCCGCCACTCGTCGATGGCCCACCCGTTGTCGACCAGATCACCGGGGAACAACACAAAGCCCAGCTCGTCGGCGAGGTCTTCACCGAATTGCTCGCGCACATAGGCCACCACGCCGTCCTGAACGACCTCGTCATATTCGTCGGGGTTGTTGTCGTCGAGCTGGCTGTCCGACATGGCGATCATGCGGAAGCTGGCTTCGGCGTCGGCGGTGGGGGGAGTGCGGAAGTGCAGCACGGCGCTCTGCGTCTGGCCGGTTCGCACTTGGTACATATAGGTGGTGTCCGGGGACAGTCCGGTGAGCTGGGCCTCGTGCACGTCGCTCTCGGCATCGTTGGGATCGCCGCCAGCAATCACGGGAACACGGTCTCCGCAGACCGCCTCGCCCAGGTCTTGTGTCAGGCCCCACTCGACGCGGCTGCCGATGCCCTCGTCGGTCTCCCACACCACCCACGCGGAGTCGGTGCCCACCGACTGCAGGAAGGGCGCGACCAGCATCTCGACCGTGCCTCCGTCGTCTCCTTCGCACACCAACACCGTGGGGCCCGGCGGCTCGGTATCGGTCTCGTTGGAGTTGGGGCAGCCGAGCAACAGCGTGAGGAAAGCGAGCATTCGGCGCTCTAACCGCTGTAGAATGGAGGCGATGGCGCGTCTCCTCATCGCTTCCAGCTTCATTCTTGGTTTGTCTGCGTGCGTTCTCGTGAGCGAGGACGATGAGCTGGCCGCCAAAGCGCGCTTCGATGCCGATGAAGACGGGTTCTTGGTCGACGAGGACTGCGACGATGACGACGCCGAGATTCATCCAGACGTGGTCGAGCTGTGCGACGGCATCGACAACAACTGCGACGAAGCCATCGACGAAGGGTTGGCCCTCGAGATGTGGGTCGACGCGGACGGTGACGGCTTTGGCAACCGCAACCTGGACAGCGAACAGGTCTGCCCCGGCACCGAGGGCTTTGTCGACAACGACGGGGACTGCGACGACGTTGCGGCGGCGCGCAATCCCGACGCCCCCGAGATCTGCGATGGCATCGACAATGACTGCAACGATCTTGTCGACGACTCCGACGATGGCGTCTGGTACATCGACAGCGATCTAGACGGCTATGGCGACCAGAACTTCCAGCTGACCGGCTGCCAGGACGGACTTCAGCTGTCGGCGGTCTATGGGGACTGCAATGATTTCGACAGCGACATCCATCGCGGGGCCGACGAGCACTGCGATGAGGTGGACGAGGACTGCGACGGCGTGGTGGACGAGGACGCGGTCGATCCACTGACCTGGT
>CAYYHT010000743.1:0-3965 GCA_964471355.1 uncultured Enterobacteriaceae bacterium | reverse complement strand
GGGTCCGCCGGACATGCCAGTCCCGCAACAGATGGCGCTCCGACGGCTAAAGTCGCAGCTAGGTGGAGGGAGCGTTGCTGTCGAAGAGTCCGAGCTGATCGGCCTCGGGCTCCTTGATTTCGACAGGCCACGTGCCCGTAAAGCAGCCAGCACAATGAGTCGGTGTGCCATCGACGCGGCGGCCGACGATGGACATCAGCCCATCGATGGACAGAAAACCCACGCTGGCGGCCTCGAGCAGATGACCCAGGGCATCGCGGCTGTCGATGCGATGCGAGACCATCTCTTCGTCGGTCGGACTCGACACGCCGTAGCGGCAGCCATGGCGCACCGGCGGCGAGGCGACCCGAACATGAACCTCGCTGGCTCCGGCTCGGCGCAAGGCGGCGACGGCCTTGGTGGCCTCTTCACCGGTGACCAGGGACTGCAGCACCAGCGCGACGCGCTTGTCGGCCACAACGGCCGGAATGGTCGTCCACCCATCATCGTCCGCGACAAGGCCCTCGAAGTAGTCGATGCGCGCGCCTCGAGCGAAGCCGAGGGCCACGGCCACGCCCTCTCCAGGCAGGCCCACGACAACCTCGGCGGCCACGCAGGGCTGCTCTTTGGCCAGCCGCTCGCCTAGGGCGGTGCGAACCGGGTACACCGCCTGGCCCAGCACGACCGCGTTGCTGCGGGCCACCCTGACAAACTCGTGAATGCAGCGTGAGCCGTCTCGCTTTGGGAATGGGCTCACGCTGACCATTTCGTTCTGGTCGACGACCACCATCTCGCCAGCACGGACCTCGCGAATGACCTCGCCGCCGATCTCACGCAGCGGGCCGTCCTCGCTGCAGAACACCGTGGCTCCGTCGACCCGACCGAGCAGCAGTGGCCGGAAGCCGCGGGGGTCGCGCAGGGCAATCAGCCGGTCTTCGCTGCACAGAAGCAGACAGAAGCTTCCCTCGACCGTCAGCAGCGCATCGACGAGCCTGTTCACAAGCGTCTTCTGCTGCGATGCGGCGACGCGTTGAAGCAGCAGTTCGGCGTCGGACAGCGACGTGAACAATGCCCCGTCCTGTTTCATCTTGACCCGCAGGGCCGCCCCGTTGGTGAAGCGACCCGACATCGCCAAGCCGAGCTGACCGTGTTGATAGCGCGCCAACATCGGCATGCCGGTCGCACTGACCGGTCCCCCGTAGACCTGGGCCACAGCCATGTCGCCACGCAGCGGATCGGACTCGCCGAACAGGTCGCGGCCGGTGCCCGGTGCTTGCCGGGCGGTCAGCAGATGGCCGTCCGAACAGATGAGGCCGCACCCAGACTCGCCTCGGTGGCGCAGCCCGTACAGCGCTGTGGCAGCCAGTTGTGCTGCTCGGCGATGGCCCGAAATACCAAACAAGCCGCTGTCGTCGCGGAAGCCGTCCACACCAACCCCTGAGGAGTCGACGACGATACACGATCCCGCGTTATCCAGGGCTCCGGACGGTTCCCGTATGAGGCGCCCCGCCGGCGGAGCGACGATGTTGGAGCTGCGAGGCGGGCCGGCGTGCTCGGCCTTCCGAATCGAAAAGCTGATGGCCCTGCTGGCCCAAGCGATCCCGACCGTTGCGCGCGTGCAGGCCGACTGGGTGCACTACGTCGATCTGCACCGCCCACTCACCCCAGGCGAGCTCAAAAAGCTGACCGCGTTGCTGGACTACAGCGCCGCTTCGCACCACGATCTTGCTCAGGGTCCGACCACGCTGCGGGTGGTTCCGCGGCCCGGCACCATCTCGCCATGGTCCAGCAAGGCGACCGAGATCGCCCACAACGCCGGCCTAGACGCCGTGGCCCGCATCGAGCGCGGCATCGTCTATGCCCTGCACAAGTCCGACGGGGGCGAGCTGTCGGCCGACGAACGCAGCGCGGCTTGCGCGCACATCCACGACCGCATGGTGCAGACGGTGCTCGATGCAGGCACACCACCCGACGTGTTGTTTGCGACGGCCGACCCTCGCCCCCTCTCCCGGGTCGATGTGCTGGCAGGCGGCAAAGACGCCCTGACCCAAGCCAATGCAGCACTGGGACTGGCCCTGTCCGACGACGAGATCGACTACCTGGTCACCGCGTTCGCCGAGCTGGGGCGCAATCCGACCGATGTCGAGCTGATGATGTTCGCCCAGGCAAATAGCGAGCACTGCCGGCACAAGATCTTCAACGCCCGCTGGACGCTCGACGGCCAAGAACAGGAACAGACCCTGTTCGGCATGATCCGCAACACCCACGCCAAGCACCCAGGTCGCGTGCTCTCCGCCTACAGCGACAATGCCGCCGTCATGAGCGGCCCCGATGCAGCACGGCTGGTGCCCAGCTCCCAGACCGGCGTGTACACCGAGTCCACCGGGCCGGTGCACATCTTGATGAAGGTCGAGACCCACAACCATCCCACCGCCATCTCTCCGCAGCCGGGTGCCGCCACGGGCAACGGCGGCGAGATTCGCGACGAGGGTGCGGTTGGTCGCGGCTCCAAGCCCAAGGCCGGCCTGTGCGGCTTTCACGTCAGCCACCTGCGCATTCCGGGCCTGGACCGGCCGTGGGAGTCCAACAACCCCGGCAAGCCCGACCGCATCGCAAGCGCCCTCGACATCATGCTCGAGGGACCGATCGGTGGTGCTGCCTACAACAACGAGTTCGGCCGCCCGAACCTGACCGGTGCATTTCGGACGTTTGAGATGCCCGTGGCCGGGCCCCAGGGTGGCATCGAGTGGCGCGGCTACCACAAGCCGATCATGATTGCCGGAGGGGTCGGAAACGTCACCGACCGCGCCGTGCACAAGGGCCAGATCGCCGACGGAGCCATCATCGTGGTGCTGGGCGGGCCGGCCATGCTCATCGGCCTCGGCGGCGGTGCAGCCAGCTCGATGGCCCAGGGAGCCAGCTCGGCGGACCTCGACTTTGCCTCGGTTCAGCGCGCAAACCCGGAAATGGAGCGCCGGTGCCAAGAGGTCATCGACCGGTGCTGGGCCCTCGAAGCCGACAACCCGATTGTCTCGATCCACGACGTCGGTGCGGGCGGCCTGTCCAACGCGCTTCCAGAGTTGGTCCATGACAGCGACCGCGGCGCCCGATTCCACCTGCGTGACGTGCCCAACGCCGAGCCAGGCATGGCCCCCCACGAGATCTGGTGCAACGAGGCCCAAGAGCGCTACGTGCTGGCCATCGAGCCCAGTCGACTGCCGGCGTTTGAGGCCATCTGCAAGCGCGAGCGCGCCAAGTACGCCGTGGTCGGGCACGCCACCAACGAACAGCACCTGCACCTCGACGACACCTTGCTGGGGCCTGACCCCATCGACCTGCCGCTGACGGTGCTGTTTGGAAAGCCGCCGCGCATGCACCGCATTGCCGACAAGGTCTCGCCCCAACGGAACGCCCTGGACACCGCCGATATCGACCTTTCCGAGGCCGCTGTGCGCGTGCTCTCCTTTCCCACCGTCGCGTCCAAGCAGTTCCTCATCACCATCGGAGACCGCTCGGTCACCGGACTGGTGGCCCGCGACCAGCTTGTGGGTCCCTGGCAGATGCCCGTCGCCGATGTGGCTGTGACCACCTCCAGCCCCACGTCGGTGACTGGCGAGGCGATGGCCATGGGCGAGAGGACTCCCCTGGCCCTGCTCGACGCCCCTGCCGCGGGTCGAATGGCTGTCGCCGAGGCGCTCACCAACCTGGCCGCAGCACCCATCGACAAGCTCTCGGACGTGGTCCTGTCGGCCAACTGGATGTGCTCGGCGGGGCACGAGGGCGAAGACGCCAGGCTGTTCGAGACTGTCCGTGCCGTCGGCATGGAGCTGTGCCCGGCCCTGGGCATCTGCATCCCCGTTGGCAAAGACAGCATGTCCATGCGCACCGTCTGGTCCGACGATGGCGAGGACAAGCGCGTCACCGCCCCTCTCTCGCTGATTGTGTCGGCGTTTGCCGCAGTCAGCGATGCCCGGCGAACCCTGACG
>CAYYHT010000742.1:0-3966 GCA_964471355.1 uncultured Enterobacteriaceae bacterium | reverse complement strand
CAACCCGTACTTCATCACCCTCATCGAGAGCACCGGCGAAGGCCAGATGATCATCAGCACCACGGGCATGCTGGTCGTCTTGATGAGCATGTTCGTCATTGGCGTGCATGGCATGTTGTCGGGCACTGCAAGCATGGACTTCGGCGGCCGAAAGAACGTGGGCGTCGCAGTCGGCATCATCGATGGCTTTGTCTACGCCGGCACAGCCCTCATGAGCTTCACCTACGCGTTCACCCTGCCCGAGGCCGAGCTCGATCCGGTCACACACAAGTACATCGGCGAGAGCACCAACCCAGACAACTGGACCGCCTGGCCTGGGTTCATGATTCCGTT
Source organism: uncultured Enterobacteriaceae bacterium (assembly GCA_964471355.1). Lineage (GTDB taxonomy): Bacteria > Myxococcota_A > UBA796 > UBA796 > CAYYHT01. The sequence continues at coordinate 3,633 of CAYYHT010000742.1, read as the reverse complement.
CGCGCTGTTTGGACTGCTGTTGTCCACTCGGGTCTGGAACGCCAAGCCAAAGAGCGCAAAGCCCCCTGCCGCGGGCGGCGTCGAGTCCCAGACCGAGGCCTGATCGGCTGTTGCAGAACCGCTGCAACACGCTGCAACAGGCCACATCTGCCCCTGCACCCTAAATGCGATTCACCAGCCCGGGGGTGTGGGTCGCCGAGTCGCAGGGAATCTCCAAAACAGATGAAGCGGCGGCTCGCACCCCTAGGGCTCATTTTTACGGGGCCGGCAACAAATCCGGACGGGTCACACCGTGCTCCCAGCCGCCGTACATCGGATTGGGAAGCACAAAGTAGTCCACTCCCCAGTGATCAGCGGGGTCACCGCCCTCGTCGACGCTCGGAAAGTCAGTGATGGTGTCGCCAAAATAGGCAACGGCGACCGGACTCACGCCATCCCATGAGCACTCGCCCTTGCCCGCGGCAACTTCGGCCCGCCGAGCGATCTTGCTGTACGCCTTGTCGTCCGTCTTGAGGCAAATCAGGTCGTCGTCCGACCACATGCCATGCAGCTTCAGGTTGTCGATGGTGGCCTGCTGAGTGCCCACCATGCGGTTGCTGATGAATGCCACCCGACCGCCGGCTTCGCGCACACCAGCGATGAACTCCGGGGCTCCAGCGATGGGCTCTGCGGTGCGGCGCTCACACCACGCGTCCCATGAAGCCCAGTCGAACAGCCGATGGTAGGCCGCCAGCTCGAGGAAGTAGGGGCTGTTGTCCAACAGCGTCTCATCGATGTCGACGACCACAGTCCAGTCGGTCTTCTTCTTGTTCAGCTTGACCGAGCGCGCCTCGACTGCGGCTAGGCCGTTGCGAAAGGTGCCGGTGGTCAGCGCTTGAAACTCGATGCTGTCCCGGAACCACTTCAGCTCCAGGTGATCGACTTCACTCGTCTCGAATGCGTGTGCCGTGGTGAGGCTTAGAAGCAGAATCATTACAAACCCTCCGGGGCCGACGAAGTCTAGTCCAGGTGCAAAACCCCCGAGTCCTCGATGTTCCTCCTTCTGTCCCTGCTGGCGTGTTCCAGCCCCGAGTCCCCGGAAGCCGACCCCGTTGCAGACGGTAGCTTTGGCGTGCCAGAGCCGGTGACGTGGCCCCAATATGGCTCCTTTTTAACGCCACAAGAAGTAGTCATACCCGAGGACTTCGGCACCATGAAGGTGTACCTCGACGCGGGTCATGGGGCGCGGAACAACGAGGGCAACACCGGCGTGTTCTGCCAAAAGGAACAGGCTGTCACTCTGCAGACAGCTCAGGCCCTGCATGCGGCGTTGACAGCGCACCCGAACTTCCAGAGCACGGTCTGCAGGCAAGACGATCAGACGCCGTCGTATAGCGAGCGCGTCGACGCCGCCGCGGAGTGGGGAGCGGACATCTTCCTGAGCATCCACACCGACAGTCGAGAGGGAGGCGGGGTCTGGGAGTTCGAAGGGCAGGAATGCTTGCGGAACGACACGGACCCGGGATTTGCCATCCTGTGGTCATCGAGAGGTCCCCTCGCCGAGCGCCGCAAGCGTGCCGCCCGTGCGCTTGCCAACCGTCTGTCCGCAACGGGCATCACGGCCTACCACGGAGAGCACTACGGTACCCGCTACGTCATGGACACCGAAGTGCCCGGCGTCTTTGAGGACCGCAGGCAGTTGTTCGTGCTCTACAAGCCGGTGATGCCATCACTGATCATCGAGACCCACCACGCCCTGGATGCCAATGAAGTGCCGCGCTGGGACGAGCCGCAGACCCACGAAGCCTTCGCAGCCGCCGTGATTGCCGCCCTGGTCGAATCGAGGGACTGAAGCCGCTTCAGTAGCGCCGGCGCTTCTTTTTCACGGGACGTTCGGGGTCGTCGTCGGCCGCGGACACCTCGTTGCCGCCCTTCTTTCCCTTCATCTTGCGCAGCATGTCCAAGGCAGAGCCTGGCGGCGGCACATCGGGAATGGGCTTGGGAGCGTAGTCGTCGTCCTCCCCACTACCCGTGCGAATCATGGCGTGATCTTCAGGCTTGGCATTGTTGGGCGGGTAGCGCCTGCGCGGAGCGGGCTTTGGCGTCGGCACGGGCTCGGCGTAGCGCCCCTCGGAGCGGTCCGGCGGATCGATGTGGCGCGCCCGAATCGCTCCCGGAGGCAGCTCATCGTCCGACACACCCCGTGACTTGGAGCGCGGCGAACTGTCATCGGCGTAGCCCTTTTGCCCTTGCACCGCTTGCTGGCCGACCATGCCGTCTCGGAACTGCTGTCGCTCCTCTTCGGAGGCGTAATCGTACGACGCGTTCTTCTTGGCATAGTCTCCGAGATCGGGCTGTCCCCATGGGTTCTCGAAGTGGCCGCCAGAGCCGGGGACAAGGTCATCGAGCCCAACTTGTGGCCCCTCGTTTTCGAGGAAGGATGCCTTGACTCCAAACAAGTCGGTCAGCTTGAGGTCTTCGCCACAAGCCGGGCAGACCATCTTGCCCTCTTCCTTGTCGATGCGCTCAGGATCAATGTGCGCGTTGCAGCTGTGGCAACGTACGTGGTCGAAATAGCCGCTCAATGGCCCTCCCCAGGGCCTTGTAGACTATCACGCGCGGACCGGTGAGCGGGTGAAACTGGTTGTGCGGCAACGCCAGCGGACAGACGCGGCACAGAGTGCAGCCTGCGCAGGTTCCGGGTACAGTCCGCACATGCGAACAGTCCTTCCTCTGATTCTGTTGCTCGCCGCCTGCCGAGGTGGCGGCGGCTCCGACACGGACATCATGGACCTCGCCGACGACGACCTGGACGGATGGACCATGGATGTCGACTGCGACGACTCCAATCCAGCCGTGTTTCCGCAGGCCGACGAGGTGTGCAATGGCATGGACGACGACTGCGACGGAGTGATCGACGAAGACGCCACGGGCATGATCACCTTCTTCCCCGACAGTGATGGAGACGGATGGGGTGACGAGGCCCAGGCGATCGATGCGTGCGCTCCGCCGGCGGGCACGGTGACCGGCTCTGGCGACTGCGACGACAACGCCCCGGACACCTACCCCGGTGCATCCGAGACCGACTGCACCGACGACACCGACCACAACTGCGATGGCTCGGTGGTGTATGCCGATGACGACGCCGATGGCTTCGCCGCGTGCGTCGACTGCAACGACGCCGACCCGCTGGTCAACTCCGATGCCATCGAGTTCTGCAACGGCTGGGATGATGACTGCGACGGTGCAGTCGATGAGGGGGGTGTGGCCACTGACTGGTACCGAGATGCCGACAACGATGGCTATGGCGTCGACACCGATGTGGTCACCGCGTGTGACCAACCCACTGGGTACAGCGGGTTTTCCGGCGACTGCGACGACGCGCGCTCCTCGATCAATCCCACTAGCCTCGAGTGGTGCAACGGACGAGACGACAACTGCGATGGGAATATCGACGAGTTTCCCGAGGATGCTGAGCTGGTCTACGACGACCTCGACGGAGATGGGCACGGTGCGGCAGGAACGGGTCAGTACACCTGTGCGGGCCTCGCGAATGTAGCGACCACCTTTGACGACTGCGACGACGGGGACGCCTCGGTCTCGCCGAGCGGGTCCGAGACCCCCTACGATGGGGTGGACAACGACTGCGACGCG
>CAYYHT010000741.1:0-3967 GCA_964471355.1 uncultured Enterobacteriaceae bacterium | reverse complement strand
TCACTCGGGCTGCAAGGTTTACAAGAGGCTTGGTGAAGCGCGGCGCCACCCCGCGCCAGCCGCCTCCACCTTGGCGCGCGGGGCGGCCTGCGCCCTGACGCCCGTGGTGCAGCGCACGTCGCCCTCCGGCAGCGCCGTGGCCGTGTGGGCGTATCGAGGCTGGGTCATGGCATCGACCGTGACCCAGGAATCACCGCCGCAGGCGGTCAGAATAAGCAGTGGCATGAGTCGCATGGCGGCAGAATAGCGGATTTCGGGATATCCGCTGCGGATGTCTGACCACTCAAAGCGCATCTACGACTCCATGCTCGGCCTGCTGTCCAACGCGGACAATCCCACGCCCATGGTCCGATTGAACAAGGTTGTGCCCTTCAAGCACACCCGCGTCTACGCCAAGCTCGAGTGGTACAACCCCTTCGGCGCCGTCAAGGACCGCGTGGCCGCCAACATGGTGTCCGAGGCCGAAGAACAGGGAATTCTGGACGAAAACCAGAAGCTCGTCGAGCCGACCTCGGGCAACACGGGCATGGGCCTGGCCATGGTCTCGAACCTGCGCGGCTACAACCTGACAACCCCACTGTCCAAGCTGATTCCCCAAGAAAAGCGCACGGTGCTCAAGCTGTTCGGCTCCAATGTCATCGAGCTTGATGACGAGCTGTGCCCGGCTCCCGGTGCTCCCGAAGGCGCTATCGCCATGGCCAATGGCATGGCCGAGCAGCCCGACTTCCACATGCTCAACCAGTACATGAACGAGGCGAATCCCAACGCCCACATGAAGACCACTGGCCCCGAGATCTGGCGCCAGACCGACGGCGAGATCACCCACTTCTTTGCGGGCCTGGGCACGTGCGGCACCATCACCGGCAACGGGCGCTTCCTCAAGGGCAAGAACCCGAACATCCAGGTCATCGGCATTCACCCCGCCGCGGGCCATGACATCCCGGGCGTGCGCAGCCTGCCGCAGCTCGGCCAGACGGCTCTGTTCAAGCCAGACGAGTACGACGGGTTGGTCGAGGTCGCCAACCAAGAGGCCTATGACATGGCCCTGCGCCTCAATCGAGAAGAGAGCATCATCGCCGGCCCCAGCTCCGCCATGGCCCTGGTCGGGGCTCTGCGCAGCCTGCCCGACGAGCCCGGCAACATCGCGGTCATCATCTTCCCGGACAACATCTTCAAGTACGCGTCGTCGGTCGTGAAGTACATCCCCGAATTGAACATTGGCTCGCAGATCAGCCGCAAAGAAGAGTTCCTGGCCACGATGGTCGAGAACACCCGCGCCAACAGCCACCTGACCATCCCCAACGACCAGGCCCATGCCGAGTGGCAGCAGAACAAGCCCACCGTCATCGATGTGCGCGGCTTTGCCCGCTACGACCAGCAGCACGTGCCAGGGGCCATCAACATGCCCCTGCTCGACATGGCTGACTACGAAGGCATGCTGCCCCAGAACAAAGACGAGCGCGTGCTGGTCATCTGCCAGCGCGGCAACCTGTCGCTGTCCGGCACGCTCTACCTGACCTCGCTCGGCTATACCGACGTGGTCAGCGTCGACGGCGGAACCAGCGTCTGGGCCGCCTCGGGCTTCCCGGTCGACGAGAACCCGGCCTAGAGTCGCAGTGCCCACCTCGGAACTCAGCCGCGAGGAAATCGCACGCTACAGCCGGCACCTGATGCTGGACGAGGTCGGCGTCGAGGGCCAGCGCAAGCTCAAGGACGCCTCGGTGCTGTGCATCGGGACCGGTGGACTGGGCTCGCCCCTGCTCATGTACCTGGCGGCAGCGGGCGTGGGGCGCATTGGCATTGTCGACTTCGATGTGGTCGACGCCAGCAATCTGCAGCGACAGGTGCTGCATGGCACCGGCAGCGTCGGGGTCGCCAAGGTCCGCTCTGCAGCCCAGCGCTTGGCCGACATCAATCCCCATGTCGTCGTCGAGTGCTTTGAAGAGGTCATCACCTCGGCCAACGCCCTGCGGCTGATCGAGCCCTACGATGTGGTCGTCGATGGCACCGACAACTTTCCGACGCGGTACCTCATCAACGACGCCTGCGTCCTGTTGGGCAAGCCGAACGTCTATGGCTCCATCTTCAAGTTCGAAGGCCAAGCATCGGTCTTCAACTACCAGGGTGGCCCCAACTACCGGGACCTGTACCCCAAGCCGCCGGCGCCCGGCATGGTGCCGTCGTGCGCCGAGGGTGGAGTGCTCGGTGTGCTGCCAGGGGTCATCGGCGTCATCCAGGCCACCGAGACCCTCAAGATCTTGCTGGGCCAGGGCACGACGCTGTCTGGGCGACTGCTGCTGTACGATGCCCTGCGCATGAGATTCCGCGAACTGCGTCTCAAGGCCGATCCAAACAGAGCACCCATCACCGAGCTGATCGACTACGACGAGTTCTGCGGCATTCCCAAGACCGATCTGCTGACCCAGCCCTTTGAATCGCTGTCCCCCACCCAGCTGCGAAAGCGCCTGGATGAGGGCTGGGCACCCTATGTGCTCGACGTGCGTCGACCCGCCGAGGCCGACATTGTGCGTCTGTCCTTTGCCGACCGACTGCACCCTCATGACGACGTGCTGTCGATCATCGACGAGCTGCCGCGGGACCGAGACATCGTGGTGCACTGCAAAGCCGGCGCTCGCTCAGCCCGGGCCTGCAAGGCGTTGGCGAGTGCTGGCTTCACCCGCCTGCACAACCTGGACGGCGGAATCGTGGGCTGGGCGACTCAAGTGGATACCAGCCTTCCCACCTACTGAGGAACTGTCATGTACACCGCGCGTCGCTACCCGTTGTTGCAGACCTTGCAGTGGTCGCAGAGGGACTTTCTGATTCCTGCGATCTTGGCCACCGTGGCCGTCGCCTTGTACGAGGTCGCCGGCTGGCACTTCATTGCGCTGCCCTGGCTGCCGATCTCTGCGATTGCTGTGGGCGTGGCTTTCTATCTGGGCTTCAAGAACAACGCCTCGTACGACCGACTGTGGGAGGGCCGCAAGATCTACGGCGCCATCGTCAACGCCAGCCGCTCGTGGGCCTTCACCGTGCGCGACTTCGTGTCCGACCGCCATGCACCCGGCACAGCAAGCGACGATGAGCTCGCCCAGCTGCGCCGAGACCTCGTGCAACGGCACACCGCCTGGATGAACGCGCTGCGGCATCAGCTGCGCAAGATCAAGGCCTGGGAGCATGGCAGCCCCGAGCTTGTCGCCTTGCGCCAGCACTTCGAAGTGCCCGAGATGATGGAGGATGTGCGCGAAGTCTTGAGTGCGAACCTGGACTCCGCCGAGGTGGACGAGGCACTCGCACAGCTCAATCCCGCCGCTCGCCTGTTGGCCAACCAGAGCCGCCAGCTGGCCGACCTGCGTTCGCGCAAGCTGATTGACGGCTTTGAACACATGGAACTGCAGAAGCTGCTGCACGAGCTGATGACCCAGCAGGGCAAGGCCGAGCGCATCAAGAACTTTCCGTTCCCCCGTCAATATGCCACGGTCAACGCCTATTTTGCGTGGCTGTTTGCGCTGCTCGTGCCCTTCGGCATGCTGCACGAGTTCAGCAGCATGGGGGACGGCTTCGTCTGGTTGACGGTGCCCTTTGCCACCATCGTCAGCTGGGTCTTTCTGATCACCGACCGCATCGGCGACTGGTCCGAGAACCCGTTCGAGGGCTTGGCCAACGATGTGCCCATCACCACGATGTCCCGTGGCATCGAGCGCGACATGCTTCAGATGCTCGATGCGACCGAGCTGCCACCATCGAGGCAGCGGGACGACAACTTCGCGTTCTAAGGTGAAGCCATGTGGTGGTTGCTATTAGCGCTGGCCGGTGCCGAGACCTACTGGGTCGATGCCGATGCAGACGGGTTCGGAGACCCCGACGCCCAGATCGACACGCCCGCGACCACACCCCCTGCCGGCTACACGACCAACGACGGGGACTGCGACGACGGCGACCCGGCCGTCAACCCGGACGCCACCGA
>CAYYHT010000740.1:0-3968 GCA_964471355.1 uncultured Enterobacteriaceae bacterium | reverse complement strand
GGTCGGCGAGATAGAGGCGTCCCACAACCTGCTCGCTTCGACGTCGCCGGCTTTGATGCGACGAACCTGGTCGCCGAGCTGCCGGGCAAGACCCCCGACGCGGGCTGGGTGGTGCTTGGAGCGCACTACGACTCCACGGCCAGTCTCGACAATGGCTTCTTTGCCCCCGACGACGACGCCCCTGGCGCCGACGACGATGCATCTGGGGTCTCGGCTGTGCTGGAGGCGGGGCGAATCTTGGGCCAGACGGACCAATTCGAAAAGGGCATTCGCCTAGTGCTCTTTGACGCTGAAGAAGAGGGCCTACTGGGCGCCTATGAGCACGTCAGCGGCCTGTCCGACCCCACCGATGCGGTGCTGATCATGGACCCTGTCGGCTACAACCCCGGCGGTGAATCCTATCTATGGTTCGCCTATGGGCCGGGCATGGAGGCACACAAAGACGCCATGGATGCTGCAGGCCTTGCCATCAACACCCCTCTGCAGCTGACCGGCGTCGATGCCGCTCTCATTGGCGGCGACGAGCGCTCGGACCATTTTCCGTTTTGGCAAGACGGCCGCGCCGCACTGCATGCAGGCAGCTTTCCGCAGCCTCCCGCCTATCACACCCAAGACGACACCTACGACGTCGTCGACACGGCATTTCTGACTGAAGTGACGCGCCTGGCCACCGGCTATGCGGCCCAGGAAGCGGAGCTCAGAGAGAGCGGCGGTGCCTGCGGATGCAGCAGCTCTGGGGGTAGTCCCCTGGCCGCGTTGTTCGCTGCGCTGCTCGCTATAGGAAGACGCCGGCGACTGCGCCGGTCATGCACGCGGCAATGACACCGCCGACCATGGCACGGAAGCCGATTTCAGCCAGATCGCCCATGCGATTTGGCGCGATGCCGCCAATGCCACCGAGCTGAATGCCGATGCTGGCGAAGTTCGCGAAGCCGCACAGCGCGTAGGACGAGATGATGGCGCCCCGCTCGGAGAGCACCGCCTCGGGCGAGTTGATGAGCATGCCGAGATTGATGTAGGCGATGAACTCGGTGAGCACGATCTTCTCGCCCAGCAATCGTCCGACCACCAAGCACTCGTTGTAGGGCACACCCATGACCAGCGCGATGGGCGCAAAGAGCCAACCGAGCATGGTGGCCAGCGCGAGGGGTGACGCCTTGGTCAGTCCCTGATTGGCCTCGGACCAATCGCCTACGCCGCAGCTGTAGCCGGTGTTGGTCCAGCTGTGGCTCAAGCGCGTGCCATCGGCCATTTCTTGGCTGTAGGAACAGAAGGTCACGGGCACCCAGGACACGGCCCAGTCAAAGGCCGAGACCAAAGCGACGATGGCGATGAGCATGGCTGCAACGTTGAGGGCCAACGTCATGCCGTCGGTGGCGCCGCGGCCCGCTGCCTCGATGAAGTTGCTGCAGGGCTTGTCCTCGGGCATCGTCACTTCGCCGCGCGTCATGGGGACTTCGGTCTCGGGCAGCATCACCTTGGCGATGGCCAATGCGGCGGGCGCCGACAGGATCGACGCGACCACGAGGTGCCCGGCGATGTTTGGAATGTCCCGCAGAAACGCGACGTAGGCTCCAAGTACGCCGCCGGCGACGGTTGCGAAGCCACCGGTCATGACAGCCATCAGCTCGGACTTGGTCATCTTGTCGACGAAGGGGCGGATGAGCAGCGGGGCTTCGGTCTGGCCGACAAAGATGTTGCCGGCCGCAGACAGGCTCTCGGCGCCGGAGGTGCCCAGGGTGCGCACCATGAGACGCGCGATGACCTTGACCACGACTTGCATGACGCCGAGGTGGTAGAGAACGCTCATCAGCGCGCTGAAGAAAATGATGGTGGGCAGAATCCACGTGGCAAAGGTCTTCATCGGAGGCGAGATGCCGCCGAGCTCGGTGCCGACAAAGACCTGATGGGCTCCCTGGCCGCCAAACAAGTCGCCAACCGGATTTTCGGAGCCCGCAGGAGGCACGAAGACCATGTGCGGCTGGACGCTCTGGAAGACAAAGCTGGCGCCGTCGCCGGCGAACTCGAGCAGCTTGTTCACGCCACCGTTGACCACGGTGAAGAAGAAGCCATTGCTGCGAAGCTCGGCGCTGGGCTCGAAGCCCATGGCCGTGGCCATGCCCAGCACGGCATCCCAGACCAAGCCACCGACGGGGGACAACACCAGCACGCCGAAGAACAGCTGCAGGCCGACGCCCCAGACAACCGGCCGCCAGTCAATGGCTTTGCGGTTGGTGGACAGCACCCAGGCCAAGCCGACCAGTGCCACGACGCCCACGAGGGACACACCGCGCTCGGCGATGGAGGTCTCGTGGGGGATGAAATTGCCGGCCTGTGCGGCCTCGGCGAGCAGCCAGAGAATCATGTCGCAAACTCCCGCCGCGGGTGCGGCGGCGGGGGTGTAACGTGCGGGGGACGCTCGTTCTGGAGTTCCCATGCGCCCAATATTCTTCCTCTCTCTGTTTGCCCTGTCTGCCTGCACTCGCGGCGGCGATGAAGAGCCCGTCGATGCCGATGGAGACAGCCACACCGATGCCACTGACTGCAATGACTCCGATCCCACCGTCTTTCCTGGGGCGGTCGAGGTATGCAACGGCGTCGACGACGACTGCAGCGGCGTGATCGACAACGCGCCGAGCGACGCGTCCACGTTCTACCTCGATGCCGATGGAGACGGATTTGGCAGTGCCGCGGACGCCACAACAGCCTGCGATACACCTGCACGCCACACATCGGACTCCACCGACTGCGACGACAGTGATCCGACATACTTCCCGGGAGCCACCGAGGACGACTGCACCGATCCCAACGACTACAACTGCGACGGCTCATCGGGTTTTGCGGACGTCGATGGCGACGGCTTCGCTGCATGCCTCGACTGCAACGACACCAGCGCGGATGTGAGTCCCGACGGCATCGAAACCTGCGACGGGATCGACAACGACTGTGACGGCGGCACCGATGAGGGTGGCGCCACCGACGAGACGACCTGGTACGCCGACGACGACGGCGACGGCTACGGCGATCCCCTGCAGACGGTCGACAGCTGCGACCAGCCCACCGGCTACATCAACGACTCATCGGACTGCAACGACAGCACCGATACGGCGCATCCCGGTGCCGCCGAGTCCTGCGACGGCCTCGACAACGACTGCGACGGCGACTCCGACGAGCCCGACGCCACCGATGCGCTCGACTGGCATGCGGACGGCGATGCAGATGGCTTTGGTGACCCCGGCATCCTGGTGCATGCGTGCTCGGCACCTCCCGGATTTGTGAGCGACGACACCGACTGTGACGATGACGCCGACACCAGCTACCCGGGTGCCAGTGAGTCCTGTGACGAGGCCGACAACAACTGTGACGGGGCCGTCGACGAGGGCCACGACAAGACCTGGTACATCGACTACGACGGCGACGGCTACGGCAAGAGCAACGTCAGTGTCACCGACTGCAGCCGCCCCAACGGTTTCTCGAGCACGAGCGACGACTGCGACGACCTGAACACCGCCATCAACCCCGGCGCCACCCAGGCCTGCAACGGCATTGACGACGACTGCAGTGGCCTGCCGTCGAACGAGGCAGACGACGACAGCGATGGCTTCTTCATCTGCGAGAACGACTGCGACGACACCCAGAGCAGTGTGAACCCGGACGCAACGGAGGTCTGGTACGACGGCATCGACCAGGACTGCGACGGGGCGAACGACAACGACCAAGATGGCGACGGACACGAGGCCGAGGCCCAGGGCGGCGACGACTGCGATGACTTGGACGCCAGCACCTTTGACGTCTGCGACGACGGAACCGACCAAGCTGCCGCGGGCTTGGACTGCAAGCAGATCAGCGATGACCACAGCCCCGGTGTGGACGGCCACTACTGGGTCGACCCCGATGGAGATGGCGACCCGTCAAACGCCTTCGAAGCTTGGTGCGACATGACGACGGACGGCGGTGGCTGGATGTTG
>CAYYHT010000739.1:0-3971 GCA_964471355.1 uncultured Enterobacteriaceae bacterium | reverse complement strand
TAGGTACTCAATTTGGTGAGCAGATTGGGGGCCTCGGAACACAGATAGGTGGATTTGGTGAACAACTTGGGGGCATCGGAACCGGCCAAGAACAAATACTTGAAGCTATCAGCAATATAGGTCAAGCGCCTATTAATGTGGCAGCACCTGATTTATCTGGCATTACTGCTGGCCAACGGGGGATAGGCCAGCAGTTAGGCGGGATAGGAGCGGGTCAGCAGCAGATACTCGAAGCCATTGGCGGCATTGAGCAGCGCGGCGTTGTGGTGCTCGCTGTCGCCAAAGGCCACCGCATAGGCCGAGAAACACCCGGCTCCGGCAAGTCGGTCGGTCTCGGACTGCTGCCGACAGGCCTGGAACTCGGCCCAAGCCAGCGCATCGCGGAAGGGACCGGGGTCACCGACAGCCTCTCCAGGCGGATCTTCGAGCAGTTCCCGGGTCACCCGGGCCACCGCCGCGTAGTCCTCCTCGGCCGCGTAGCTGTCGACGATGATGCCGCCCGCACTCCGTCCATGGGAGGTGCGGCGGTACTGCCCGACCACTTGCTCAAGATAGGTCCGGGCCTGGGCGTAGTGCCCGTGCTGAAACAGGGTGAAGCCCACATTATGCAGGACCGCCGCGCGCTCCCGGTCCATGACCGCGCCGTAGTCGGGCAGGTCCCCCTCGGCCGGTGTCCAGACCCAGCCCAGCGCCCTGTCGGCGGATGCGATGAACGCACGATGCACCGGCGTCATTGGCTCATCGGGCAGTCCCGCCAAGCCGCCGGGGCCGTCCGTCGCAATCGCCGCTCGCACCCGCATCGCCTGGAACACCGCCCCGTCCCCATAAGGGTGGTAGCGGCGACTGCGAACCAGCGCGTCGTAGTGCGATGCCGCTTGGTCCAGCTCACCGGCACCGGCCAAGGTCGCCGCGAGGTACCACTCCATCTCGTCGTGGTCATCGGCCATGGGGAAGCGGTCGATGTAGTCAGAGAAGCGCTCCGCAGCGACGGCGTAGTCCGCGGCCTCTCCGGTGCGCTCAGCCTGCTGACCCAGCGCCAGGGCCACATCGCCCATCGCACCCTCAACCAACGCCCGAGCTCGAAACAGGGCCGCCGCATCGGTGCGGTTCTCTTGCCACCAGCGCGCTCCTTCCCCGTACCGCAGACCTAGCTGGGTGCGGGCCGCGGCACTCGCCACCCCATCGGGAAAGGCACCACGCATGTGCAACCGAGCGACTTCGGCCTGCAGCGCCGGATTGTCCGGATGGTGCACCCAGCGCGGGTCATCCTGAAGGGCGGTGTACAGCTCAATGGCCTGGTCGATTCGAGCCTGCTCCACCAACACTTGGGCCAGAGCCACCTGAGCCTCGTGCTCCCAGTCCCGCTCTCCTAGATGGCCAAACCAAGCGGCCGCAACCTGGGTCGGGGGCTGTGCCGTGGCGTCTGACATATCGGACAACGAGATGCCGATGTAGCGAAGCGCGTCCGGTCGGTAGTCCGCGTCGCCCGAGTCCATCACTCCCGCGAAGGCCCCCAACGCCTGTTCGTAGTCCTGCGGTGTCTCGCTCAGACGGTACAGGGCCCAAGCCAGCTGGTACTGGCCTTCGTTGGTGTAGGCCCCGTCGAGCTCGACCACCGCACCGTAGTGCAGCACAGCCGTCTCGAGTTCTGCCTCTTCAAAGGCCTTGTTTCCCAAGAAGAGGTGAGCGGGCTCGCGGAAGTCCGATTCGGGGAAGGAGGCGAGCAGCTCCGAGAAGCGGTGGTGGGTCACATCGGGGTCATAGGCGCTTGACCGGCGCTCTTTGTGGGACCACGCAAGCATGTAGAGCACCCCATCGAGGTGGGCGTAGCGGCTCTCGGCTGGCAGATGGAGGTTGTCGGCCAAGATGCGCTCATACAGCGCCACCGGCACGGTCATATCGACCTGTGGCGGGGGTGGAGCGACGGCCGTCTCGGGGCTGCGGTCGACAGAGGTCTGCCACGCTTCCATCGCCGGCATCCAGTCGTCGGTGGCCAGCTCGAACTCCAGCTCGGCCAAGCGGAAGCGCACGTGAGACGAGTCCGGAGCCGATGGGTAGCGCTCCAAGAAGCTGCTGAGCACCTCGATGGCCTGGTCGCGACGGGAGTCTTCGAGTGCCTGCAGGCTGCTGATGAGCGCGTCGTAGCCATGGGTCAGCTTGTCGCGCTCACTCTGCTCGCGGTAGGCCACAAAGGCTTCGGTATCCGCGGCCAGCTCGACCATGCGGGCGGTGAATCGGGACTGGGTCTCGCGGAACTCCTGCCGATCCGACTCGGTCGGTTCTTGGGCAAGAGCTGAGGACATAGGAGTGCACAGCGCTGCGAGGAGCAACGCGCGGACGGGGGACATGGGGGACTTCCACCGGGGCCGATGCAAGGCAATGGACAGCGTTCGCCACAGCGGGTTCCAGCGGCATCAGCGAGCTTCGTCTCGCCCAGCCACGCCTGCAAACTCCGACAAGGAGGGGCGAGCTTCGTCTCACCCAGCCAAGCCTGCAAACTCCGACAAGGAGGGGCGAGCTTCGTCTCGCCCAGCCACGCCTACATGTCCGAGTTGTACTCGCACTCAAAGGTGTCGTCGAACTGGTCGCCGGGGTTGAACACAGGCTCGACGTCCCACTCTTCCCAAGCTCGGCTCAGGTTCCACTCCTCATCGCCATCGCCCTCGGTGGGGTTGCGGCTGAAGCCGGCAAAGGCGTGCTCGTAGACGACCGAGGGCACGGCCTCGACGTAGCCGTCGTAGATGAACAATGGGTCGGCATTGCCGGCATCGGGTGGCGAGCTGAAGTAGCTGTTCAGGTCGACGTCGAGTCCTGGCTCCCACATGGGAATGGTGACCATGCCCGGGCTCTCGAGCGACTCGAGGGCGGCGGCACCGATCAGGCGCATGTCGGTCAGCACGATGCCGTTGAACTGGGTCCAGTCGAACAGGCCGTTCTCGGGGAACTCAGTCGTCTCTGATACAGCCAGCAGGCCCTTGTCGGCCAGCTCGATGGCGTGCACCAGCGAGACGCGGGCTTCGGTCCAGGAGCCGACACTCGGGTCGTGAAACATCGTGTTCAGGCGGTCGGTCAGCGCCGACTCATCGTCCATCCACGGCGTGGTGATCGAGATGGACCAGGTGTAGGCCTCGGCGATGAGGATGGCGGTTCGGCCCAGCTCCAAGATCGAGGCCGCGGCGTACAGCTCGGGCGCCTGCAAGGTCGAGGGGGCGATGGCGGTGCCGCAGGTGTCGCTCATCTCGATGACGAACGGCTCTTCGAGGGTGTCTGCGGCGTCTTCGAGGGCCTGTGCGGTGCGCTCAAAGCGTGGGCGCAGCGCCGTCAGGTTGGCCAGCAGATCGTCGACGGTGAGGGCGTCGTCCAGCAGATCGAGTGGGTCGACATCGCTGCGAACGGGCTGCCAGGGAATGTTCGCTTCGGCCCAGTCCTCGCGGGCGTCGCACTGATCTTCGGTGGCCAGCATGTGAAACAGCCCGCTGTCTCCGTACACAAAGTCCTCGGCATCGACGCCGCTGTCGAAGCCAATGTCCATCGCCAGTGCTGTGATGTTGGGGTCTTCGACCAGCAAGATCAGATCGGTCAGGGCGTAGCCCAGCGATGCGCGGGAGTCGGTGCCCTCGGACAGGTCATAGGCCGAGCCGAAGTCTTCGTGTGCAGCCCGCAGGTCGCATGCTTCGATGTCGTCCTGAGCGTCGAGCAGTGCGCGCTCGGTCGGGGTGGCGCAGCCGGCGAGGGCGGCGATGAGGACGGGAGCAATCAGACGGACGGCGCGCATAGGCATCTCTCTCGAACAGGGCATCGCCTCCCAGCTAACGTGGGAGGTCGGGCGAGACGAAGCTCGCCCCTCCTTGGTCGGCGGGAGGTCGGGCGAGACCAAGCTCGCCCCTCCTTGGTCGGCGGGAGGTCGGGCGAGACCAAGCTCGCCCCTCCTTGGTCGGCGGGAGGTCGGGCGAGACCAAGCTCGCCCCTCC
>CAYYHT010000738.1:0-3971 GCA_964471355.1 uncultured Enterobacteriaceae bacterium | reverse complement strand
ACGTTTGGGAAATCCTCCCCACAACTGGTGCCACATGACTCTGCTCCCAACGACAATGGTCGGTTCTTACCCCCGTCCATCCTGGTTTACCCAACAGCTCGCGGGCCGCGATGTGCTCGAGGCCTTCAAGGAAATCCGCCACCAGGAAGCCTTCGAAGATGCGGTGCGTGTGGTGCTCGATGACCAGGAACAGGCTGGGCTCGACATCGTGACCGACGGACAGATGTGGTTCGACGACTACTCGATGGGCATCGGGTCCTTCCTCTGGTATTGGTTCGAGCGCATCCACGGATTCGGCAACGAGAAGCTGCCGCACCCGGCAGCGGGCCAAGCGGGTGGAGACTCTGGCGATGCTTTTGTGCTGGACGAGGCAGGCGGCGTCGCGGTCATCGGCGAGCTTGAGCGCGGCCCGCTGCGGCTGGCTCATCTGTACAAGTTGGCCCAGGCCAAGACGTCGACTCCGGTCAAGGCATGTGTAGGAGCCGGACCCATTCAGCTGGCCACTCTGGCGCACTTCAAGGGCGGACCGCTGGGCAATCGCTACGAGCTGGCCGAGGCGCTCAGCGACATCTTCAGAGCCGAGATCTCGGACCTCGTGCAGGCTGGCTGCAAGCACATCCAACTCGAGGACCTGGGCGCTTGGATTCCGAACCTGTCGGGCAGCGATGACTTCGACTGGGTGCTGCGAACGGTGGACCGCACCCTTGCCGATGTGCCCGCGGACGTCGAGACCAGCTGGCACTTCTGCCTGGGCAACGCCTGGGGCAATCGCGTAAAAGGCATGACCGAAGGCGGATATACGAAGATTCTGCATCGGTACCACGAGACCCGAGTCGGCGGATTTGTGCTGGACTATGCGTGCCGCGGCATGGTCGACATGGAGGCGCTGGGCAAGGTCCCCGCCGACAAGAGGCTGCATGTTGGCGTCATCGACGTGCGCTCTCTCGAGATCGAGCCGCCAGAGCAGGTGGCCCAGCGCATTCGGACCATCCTCAAGCACGTCAATGCTGAGCGGGTCACTCTGACCACCGACTGCGGCATGAAACAGCTGCCAAGGGTGGTCGCTCAGGGCAAGCTGAAGTCGCTCACAGCAGGCGCTCGCATCGTTCGCCGCGAGCTCACTGGAGAATGATCTATTGAGCTGCTTTGGTGGTGGTTGATCGCGCTCTGGTGGGATACCGTGCGGTCAACATTTACTTTTGGAGACACACCATGCGCATCTCACTTCTCTCGCTGTTGATCACAGCCGCCCTCGTTGGCTGTGGCGACGGAGCCGACCGCGATGGCGACGGTGTCGGTGATTCCATCGACTGCAACGACGAAGATCCCGCAATCAGCATCTTCGCGGCCGAGCTCTGCGACGGCATCGACAACGATTGTGACGGCTCGATCGACGAGGACTTTGACTTCGACGGCGACGGCACCAAGCGCTGCGACGAAGACGTCGACGACTGCGACGACACCGACCCCGACGTCGGTCCTGACGCCGAAGAAGTCTGCGATGCCATCGACAACAACTGCGATGGCGCCATCGACGAGGGCTTTGACGCCGACGGTGACGGCTGGACGACCTGTGCCGGTGACTGTGACGACGGTGAGAACACCGTCGGTCCGAACACCGCCGAGGAGTGTGACGGCGTCGACAACGACTGCAACGGCACCATCGACGATGGCCACGACTTCGACGGTGACGGCGTGACCCGCTGCGGTCCCGACGGCGTGGTCGGTACCGCTGACGATGACTGCTTCGACTTCGACGCATTCACCTACCCCGGAGCCACCGAGCAATGTGATGGCCAGGACAACGACTGCGACGGCCTGCCCTCCATCGACGAATACGACTTCGACGAAGACTACTGGGCGCCTTGCGAAGGCGACTGCGACGACGAGGCCTGGTGGATCAGCCCCTGGGAAGAAGAGTACGCATGCGACGGCATCGACAACGACTGTGACGACACGACCCCAGACGACGGCGACGCCGACTCCGACGGCTTTGGTCTGTGCGACGAAGACGCCTGGGACTGCGACGACACCGATGCCAGCATCTACCCGAATGCTGCCGAAGTCTGCGACGACATCGACAACGACTGCGATGGCTACGTCGACGAAGACTTCGACTTCGACTTCGATGGCGTGTCGACCTGTGGCGGCGACTGCGACGACAACGAGTACTTCGCGTCCCCTGACTGGTACGAGATCTGCGACGGCATCGACAACAACTGCGACGGGGCGGTCGACGAAGACTACGACGACACCGACAAGGACTTCGTCGCCGACTGCCTCGACTCCGAGACCACCGAGGCCGACTGCGCCGATGGCTTCGACAATGATGGCGACGGCTTTGCCGACTGCATCGACCCTGCGTGTGTCGGTGTTGGTACCTGCACCGAAGAAGAAGTCTGCGCCAACGGCGGTGCCGACGATGACGGCGACGGCTACGCCGATTGCTTCGATGACGACTGCTGGGGCGAGGCCGAGTGCATGTGCGACACCGAGGTCAACACGACTCTCGACTGCACCACGAACACCATCGTCTACGGCGAGCTGCACCCGCCGGCTTGGGAAAGCGACATGGACGCCTACTACTGCAGTGGCGACGGCGGCGAGGGCGAGTACTTCCTGCCCGGCGGCGAAGAGTTCTACGCGTTCACCGCACCCTACGACGGTCGATTCACCTTCGAGGCCAATGCCGCCGACGCCGACGGTCCGGTCATGATCATGCTGCTCGACGGCAGCCAGGGCTGCGAGGTCGACGCCTGCATCGAAGCGTACGAATACGTCTGGAGCGACGAGTTCGAGTGGTTCGCCGACGCCGGCGAAGAGCTCATCATCGGTGTCGAGGCCTACTGGTGGGAGAGCCACCGCTTCACCCTCGAAGTGGCTGCCTGCGACGTTCCCTCCGCCGAGGTCTGCGACGACGACGACGACAATGACTTCGACGGCGACAAGGATTGCCGCGATACTGATTGTGAAGGCGATCCTGCCTGCGATGGCCAGTGCCCGACCGTCAGCTTCGAGATGGGCTGCTGGGATTACACCAGCTTCGACATCTACGACGTGGGCGTTGATGACTTCAGCACCTACGGCAACGAGTGCAACTCGTGGGGCTTCTACGACTACCCCGAGGTCGTCATCGAGTTCACCGCCCCCGAGACCGGCTGGGTCAACTCCTACTCTTGGGTTGTCGGCGACCACACCGTCGCCGTGCTTGCCGGCGACGGAAACTGCGATCCCGAAGCTGACTGCGTCGGCGGCGGCGACTGGTACGGTGGCTACGACCCCGAGTACACCGACATCTTCGTCGAGCAGGGCGAGACCTACTACTTCGTGATCGACAGCTCGTGGCTCGACGACAGCTACGGCGAGTTCGAGCTGCAGTGTGACTTCTTCTAGGACACCGTTCTAGAGCGCCAAGGGCGGGCTTCGGCTCGCCCTTCGTTTTTGGATCCGGAGAGGTGCGGCCTGCGGGTCCTGGTTCAGGCCAACGAGCCCGTGTCCGGGGCCTTGCCGTTCTGCAGGCGCCTGAGGATCTCGCCCTCGTAGTCGGCCACGCCCCCGCCGTTGTAGTTCTCGAGCCCTTCTTCCCAACCCAGGAACTTGGACTCGTAGCCGGGCAGGCTCTTGTCGCCGCGCTGAGTGTCGTGCCACTCCTCGCCGCTGTCGTCGCCGGACTTGGCTCGGGTGGTCTCGCCTTTGTACCAGGACCAAGCCAGAGCCGCTTCGAGGCTGGATTCGGGGGTCATTTCTCCCCGTTTCTCCATGCCAAAGGCCTCTTTGTCGGGACCCCAGTCCCCGACATTGTTGACCTGCATCATGTCGCCGCCCGAGAACACGCTCTGGTGGCCGCCGGACTCTTGCAGAGCCCACGCTTTGACGAGGTTGGCGTCGAGGTAGTGCGGATGGTCGGGGGTCATGCCCTTGCTGGCGTTGAACTCTGCCACGACGCGCGAGATGAGGGCGTCGTTGGCTTG
>CAYYHT010000737.1:0-3974 GCA_964471355.1 uncultured Enterobacteriaceae bacterium | reverse complement strand
CCCAGAGCCACCAATATTGCCGCGCTCCACAACACCTCGGCGATGACGGCAGGCACCATGAGCAGGGCGGCGGTGTAGTTGCCGAATCGGTCCTCGAGCGGATCGATGAGGGTGGCGAAGTTGTGCCCACGCATGACCTTGGCAAAGACCAAGCCGCCGAGCACCAGGGATAGCGCGTAGCCGACGCCGGCCTGCATGCCCCAAGCAACGCCGTAGCTGTAGGTGTTCTGGGCGGTGCCGTTGATGTAGCCGCCGCCGACCCACGTGGCTGTCATGGTCAGCAAGCCGACCCATAGTGGCAGGCTGCGGCCCGCCAGCAGCATGTCTTCGACAGTGGCGTCTTCGTCGGTCTTGGGACCAAGGCCCGCGGCCCAGATGCCGACGACGAAGATCAGTGCGTACATGATGACGACGGCAATGAGGCCGGGCCAGAAGACGTTCGCCATTGGCTATTCCGCCGAACCAGTGTTGACGCGGCTGCAGACGCTGGTGCCACAGAAGTGCTTGATCTCACCGGTCTCGAAGAAGTGTGCTGTCTGGGCGCGGGTTCCCGGCCACATGAAGGACGCACCATGAGCGCCGCCAGTGGTGGCGGGACGGTTGGCGTCTTCGGGGTCGCCACGACGTGGGTCGAACTGCACATAGGCGCTCGAGCCGGCCTCGAGTGGACCTTCAGCCAGGGTGAAGCCTTCGGGTTCGTTGGCCGGGGCCAGCAGCGGCAGGTCAACGGACCGAGCCAGCATGCGGGTTCCGACGTTGCTGACGCTCTCGTCGCCCTTGTTCTCTTGCAGAATGAAGGACGTTGCGGCCAGGTCGTCGGTGTAGGCGATGGGGTCGGCTTGGTCCCACCACAGCTGACTCACCGAGTACAGCAGCTGCCGATCGGTGGGGTTGGCGACCGAGTCCACCATGTAGATCTCGAACGCGGTCCACGCGCCGCTGCGCTCGAGCATGGTCGACCACGATGAGCCGGCAATGTGCAGCACGGCACTGTCGACGGGGGCGCCGGTGCCGACGGTCACTCCGCCAAGAATGCCGCCCATCGACACACCCCAGTAGAAGACGTGCTCGGG
Source organism: uncultured Enterobacteriaceae bacterium (assembly GCA_964471355.1). Taxonomy (GTDB): domain Bacteria; phylum Myxococcota_A; class UBA796; order UBA796; genus CAYYHT01. The sequence goes on along the minus strand of CAYYHT010000737.1, from coordinate 2,901 downwards.
GTCGGCGATGGGCTGGCCGCCGGTGCCGTTGAAGATGGGGTCGGCGAGGAAATCGCCGGCCTTGAGCATCTCGATGAGGGCGCGCACGTTGACTTGTCCCTGGACCATGCGGTCGGGAATCTGACTGACCTTTCCGAAGTCCCGGGCGGTGTCGACGGCTCCGACGCGGTCGTTCCAGTCGAGGCCTCGCAGGTTGGTGCCAATCAGGATGTAGCCCTCGTCGTGGGAGACCTGAGTGAATCCGTTGACCCCATTGCCCAGGTCCAGGAAGTCACGCACGTCGCCAAAGATGCCGTGTCCCACCACGATGACGGGCACCGAGCGCAGGGGAGCGTCCTTGACCGACTCGGGGATGTGCACCCAGAAATAGGCCTCGTCATCGCCCTGCTGGGTGACGTTGCCGCTGTTGTCGACCACCAGATTGGTGTCTTCAAGCAGGAAGTTGGGCACCGTGAAGGTGCCGTCGGCAGCCCGCCAGCCGTACTTGGTCACGCTGTCGCCGTCATCGAGGTTGCGCACGTTGGCAATCGTCCAGTCGCTCGCGGTCTCGATCTGCTCGATGGCCGAGCGCATGGGCCGGGTGCCGTCGCCGACTTGGTAGTCCCAGGCGAGAGCGACGTTGTCGGGATCGATGCCAACCGCCGAGTCGATCTCGTCGAGCAGGTCTTCGTAGTAGCTGGCGCGATGCTTGAAGTCGTTTGGTGCGTCGCCAGTGACCAGGCGGTCGAAGCGGTTTGGCCGATCAGCGGCGTCGGTCATGATCACGACGGCTGCGCGGTGTCCATGTGGCACCACCTTTTGGGGGCGAATCAGCAGCGCCGGCTCGTCGTCGGGCCAGGTGGCGCAGTCCCCGGTGAACTCCGGGTCTTCGTAGGCGCAGTAGGCGTCGAGCTCGGCCATGACAGGCAAGTATTCGCCAGTCGTGAGGTCGATGAGGCGGACCCCGCTCTCGCCGGCGACCGGGTCATGCCAGCTGGGCAGCTCGTACTTGTCCACGTTGTCGATGAGCACCACAGCTGTCTGAACGGGTGAGAATCCCGTGCGCCAAGCGATGGTGTCGGTGGGAATGCCGCTCTCGGTCCAGGGCAACAGGTCGGCGGGAATTTCCAGGTTGCCGTCGCGGACAAGGTGATTGTTCGGGAAGGGGTAGAGCAGTCCGTCGCCGGTCAGGCCCTGGGACAGATCGTCGAGCTCGTTCAGCTCGATCTCGCTGTAGTTGGTGCCGCACGCGGCAAGGAGGGTCAGCAGGGGCAGGGAGAACAGGCTGCGCATAGGACACACTCCGTGAGGGCAGTGCGCGTTTAACCCGCTCCTTGCGTAGATCCCGGCTCGGCACGCAGTGAATCCAGGATCTTCACGTCGCCGTACACCGTGATGAGCTTTTCGAGGCTGTTTCTCATTGTGGGATCCGCATAGAACTTCTTCCAGTTCGGGTCCTGTTCGATGGTGCGGAACGAGAACCCACGCCGAAGCGCCTCGCGAATATGCTCCTCGAACTCCTCTGGCCGATGCTGGTGCGCGGCGAGCTCGCCGAGGCGAAACGGGCCAATCCAGGCATAGCGACCCCTGGTCAGCAGCTCATCGACCTTGACGAACGCCTCGCGCGCCTCGTCGTAGCGCTCGGCGGCCAGCAAGATTTCACCGAGGTCGCTCCAGGCGTCCTTGCGGGTCGGGTCCATCTCGACCGCCTTGCGCAGATGCAGCTCGGCGGGCTCGAACTCTGACTTCATGCGGTATGAAAACCCGATCAGGTACTCGAGCCCGGCATCTGCTGCGACGTTCTTCTGGTACTTGTCGGCGCGCGCGATGGCTTCGTCGTAGCGGCCGACCTCGACCAGGGTGTTCACCTCGACCCAGGCCGCGGTCGCGAGTTCTTCTTTGTACGATGGCAGCGGCATTTCTGCGGCGGCCGGCAAAGACAAAAACAGGGCGAGCAGGAAGTGCATCGCCCTGAGTGTACCGGCGGACGGGCGCCCGCCGGAGATGGTGTTGTCTGACTTAGTCGTTGCGACGGCGGACCAACAGGCCGATGAGGCCGAGGCCCAGCCATCCCAGAACCGGGTCGGGGGTGGTGCTGCAGCCGCAGCCGCCGACTTCGGCTTCGGCCGAAGAGCCGCCGATGTCTGCGTTGAACCCGTCGCGGGTCCATGACAACCAGGTCTCACCATCAGAGGTGTAGACAGCGTAGTAGTAGGCGCGGTTCGCTTTGGCGCTCACATCGAGCACGACCATGTCGTCGCCCAGCTCGGGGTCGGTGACGTGCATGATGAGCTTGCCGTCGTCCGGCCCGGTTGGCATGCGGTCGGAGCGGCGCACCACGATGAGCTCCGAGAGCGGGTCGTGCTTGGGGTTGGTCCAGGTGAGGCGTGTCGCAGTCTGGCCGTCAGCGCCGTTCGGGGTGGCGCGGAAGTCACTGACACCCAGGCGGTTGTCCGGTGTATTCGGAGCCAGCAGGCAGACGTTGTCGATGGTCCAGCCGCCCATGGAGAGGCCCTGGTCGCTGATGAGGTCCCAGGTGATCTCGACGCTTCCCTGGTCCGCAGCGCCACCGAGGTCGACGCTATGCGGTACCCACTGGCGGTCGATGTGGTGCTCTTCGCCCTGGTTCTCGCCGGTGGCGTGGTTGGTCCAGACCTCGACGCCATCGGCGCTGATGGTGGCCTGGTCGAAGAAGCCGTCTTCGATGGTGAGCCACCGGTAGTAGTTCAGGAAGCTGCCTTCGTAGTGGTAGGACGGCAGCACTGCGCTGAGTTGGTTGTGACGGTCGTTCTGGTACTCGCCGTTGTACTCGTCATTGCCCAGGTCGTTGCCCCAGACTTTCGAGCCGCTGTATGCCTCGCCGGGGTCGCCGCCTTGGCCGCTGGGGGTGCCCCACTGCCAGTCGTCGGCACCCTCTGAGTT
>CAYYHT010000736.1:0-3979 GCA_964471355.1 uncultured Enterobacteriaceae bacterium | reverse complement strand
TGCTTGTTCGGCCCGCGCCCCCGACCGGGACCCTGACCATGCTTGCGGCCTCGCCCCCCCCTCGGATGGTCCCGCATATGCGGCGGAGGTACACCATCGAGACGGGCGTTGCGGCCCACAAAGTCGACCTCGACCCCCAGCTCGGTGCCCAGAACCCGCGGGTCGGCGCCGTCGTCCACCCGGCCGGCGATGTAGACCGCCTGGTCCAGCCACGCGTCAAACACGCCCGCGGCGAAGGGCTGCAGCACGCGGCCCGATGCGAACACCCACACCGTAAACAGGGTCAGTGCCACCAACAGTGTGATCGCCAGAGTCAGACGGCTGCGCAGGGTCATTCGGGATTGGACGGAATCGTGTACCCCACTCCCCGCACAGTCTTGAGGTAGACGGGGTTCTTGGGGTCGTCACCGAGTTTCTTGCGAATGTGGCTGACATGCACATCGACGGACCGGTCGAACGCGGCATAGTCCGAGCCGCGGGCAAGCTCCATCAAGCGCTCTCGTGGAATCACGCGGCCGGCATTTGCCACCAAGGTGCGCAGGATCTCGAACTGCGTCGTCGTCAGCTGGATGGCCTCGCCGTGCAGCGTGACGGTGCGTGCGTCTGGGTCGACGACGATGGGCCCGGCGCGAAGCACAGGCTCGCCGGCATCGGTGGGAGTGGTGCTGCGCCGCAAGACGGCTTGAATGCGGGCCAGCAGCTCTCGCGGATTGAAGGGCTTGGCCAGGTAGTCGTCAGCGCCCAGCTCCAGCCCGACGATGCGGTCGAAGTCGTCGCCCCGCGCGGTCAGCATGACCACGGGCATGCGGCTGGTCTTGCGCAGCTCGCGCACCACCTCGAAGCCGTCCATGCCCGGCATCATCACGTCCAGCACCACCAAGTCGACACCGCCGGCGCGAAGGCGGGCCAAGCCCGATTCTCCATCCGGTGCGGTGTCCACAGAGAAGCCGCGACCACCCAGGTATTCCGCCAGGAGGTCGCGCAGTCGTTCGTCGTCGTCGATGACCAGCAGCTTGCGCATGCCGGCAGCATATCCCCGACCCGAAGGGGGGCGGGCTTCGTCTCGCCCGCCCCATTCCGTATGGGAGCTAGAACCCATCCAGCGGCGGGCCTCCGTCAAATCCGGGTCCGTCCTGCGGACCGCCTCGTTGGCGTCCCTGGCCACGCGGGGGGCGCTCGGGCGGATTGGCCAGCAGCTCCTGGAACTCAGCCTTCTGGGCTGGGGTGAACGTCGCCTGCAGCGACAGGAAGTTGTCCATCATCGTGTGCTTGGCATCGCTCTTGATGGCTTCGAGCTGGTCGATGGTGGCGTGAATGACGCGGGAGTTGGGCTTGTCGCTCTCGAGCTCGGCCTTGATGGTCTGCTTGAGCTTCTGCACCTGCTCGCGGTTGTCTTCGCGGAATCCTTTGTGGTCCGCCTTGAAGTCCTGAAGCATCGCTTCCTGCTCGGCATCGAGGTCCAGCTGCAGGACGATTCGCATCATGGGAGGCCCGTGTCCTCCGCGGGGGCCACGTTCTGAGCCGGGTCCCTCGGCGATGGCTGTGCTTCCCATGGCCAGTACGGTGATGAGTCCAGCGCCGGCGAGGAGGGTCTTGGTCTTCGTCCACATTTGCGAGCTCCTTGGTTGATGTCGCACCCATGAAGACGGATGTCGTGTGTGTCAGTGATGTTTCCATCACAAAGGAAGCCTGCGGAATGTTGCGGATTGTGTGGATCGCACGCTAGACCCGCCACATGACCGCCCCCACCGCCATTGCGCCGTACACAGGACCCGTCTGCGTCACCCTGGCCTACCTGCTCATCTACTACACCACCCAGCTGAACATCCTGCGGGTCAAAGACCGCAAGAAGAAGGAGTTCGCCGACAAAGGCGAGAAGTTCGACCGCTACTTCGGCCAAGACCGCGAGCTGCTGGCGGCGGACCGCATCCAGCTGAACATGCTCGAGCACATGCCTCCCTTCTTGGCCCTGTTGTGGCTCAACGCCGTCTTTGTCGCCGGCTGGGGCACGACCATCGCCGGAGGCGTCTATGTGATGTCCCGGCTTGGCTACCCGCTGGCACTCGGCACCCGAGTGGGCCGCGGGCCGCGAACCATCATCTTGTTGGCCACCGGACCGGGCTACGCGGTGCTCATCTACCTGACCGGCGCGTTGATCTGGACGATGCTGGCCTGAAGCGACCTATTCGTAGGTGAACCACAGGTGGCCTGGAAACAGGAAGGTCAGCCCCTCGCGCAGGCGGTCACGCCAGTTGATCCAGTTGTGGCCGTCTCGGCTCTCGACAAAGCGCACGTCCAAGCCTGACTTGCGCAGCAGCGGCGCCAGGCTGCGGTTGTAGTAGATCAAGCTCTCGAAGGTGCCGCAGGACATGTAGATGCGGGCATCGAGCCGACTCGGGTCTTCGCGCAGCTCGTTCACAAAGGCGGCCACGGGATCCCACAGGGGTCCGCGGTCGTGGGTGCCCACATCAGTGAACAGGAAGGACCCGCTCTGCAGCAGCAAGCGACCAAAGACACCAGGCCGACTGAACGCGGTGAACAGCGACGTCACCCCGCCGAAGCTAGCCCCCATGATGCCCGTCTCTTCGACCTTGGTCGACACGCCATAGCGCCCGCGAACCGCCGGCAGCACCTCGTCCACGATGTGTTGGGTCTGTTGCGGGTTGGCCCCATATTCGGCGTTTCGCTGGCCGCTGCCGTCGACAAAGGCCACCACCAGTGGCTTGACCTCATGCCGGTGGATGAGGTTGTCGAGCACCGTGGTCATGACCGCGAAGCGTCGGTAGTCACTGCCGTCGTGGCAGATCAACAGGGGGTAGGCCTTGTGGTCCTTGTACTCGGCGGGCAGATAGACCGTGACGCGGCGCCGCTCGCCAAAGGCCGCCGACTTCACGTCAAAGGACTCGAGTCGACCTGGACGCACGCCGGGCTCGGGGTGAACCCAGGCCGGGTCCGCATAGCCCGCCATCGGACACACGCTGTTGGCGCCGAACGGGTCGAGTGCTTTGCGTGGATTGAGCGGGTCGCGCACCAGCTGGGTCTTGTAGTCCCGCTGCAGCTCGAATTTGTACTCGATGCGGCTGTCTTTGGGCAGCTCAAGGGGCAGATAGAACGCGTGGGTATCGGGAATGCGGACCAGTTCTTGGCGGGACTCGAGGCCGAAGACCCAGTGAATCAGAAACACCTTGTGGGTCGGCTTGCCGTCGTACCAAAAGAACACCGCCTGGTTGTTGTCGGCGATGGGAAAGGTCTGCTCTTCGACGAAGGCGGACAGCTCTGTGTCGGCACTCTCGGGATCGGCCTTGAGGCGCTGAAGCAGCTCGAGTACTGGCTTCATGATGCCTCCAGCGGCACGACAGCACCGTCCTCTTCGAACTGCATCGCACCGGCGCCATCGCCACAGCTGACCCACCGGTCCCCGCGGCGTTCAAGGCGGGCTCCGCACTCGAGCCCCAAGCAGGGGGCTGGAGCAAAGCGCATGGCCAGTCGGCCCATGCGCTCGGGACGATCGAGGCGCAGCCGTCGACCCGCATGGGGAAAGAGCACCAGATCGCCAAGCAGCCCAAGTCCGGTGTCGAGCACCTCGGCGTCGCCCGGACCATCGGGCGGATCGTCATAGAACAGCACGATGCGGCTCGCGAGGGCCATTGCTCCCGCCGACCAGGCGATCAGTGGTCGGTCCCGCTCGAGGAAGTTCTGCAGCAGTTTTTCGAAGCCAAAGAAGAACAGCCGATTGCGAAGCACGGCGACATGACCGCCAGCAATGGCGACCGCATCGCACTTCTCGAGCACAGCCTTGGCCTCTTCGTGGCGGCGACGCGCCTCGGGCACATCCCACGGCCGGGTGACCTCGGGGAAGTCCTCGCGAATGCGGGCCAGGCTGCGCATGACGTCCTCGTCGATGCGGCGCACGTCGTACAGCGCGCGGGTGAGTTCTTCGACCACCAGATCGGTCGGGCCGTCGGCCTCGCGCAGGGTG
>CAYYHT010000735.1:0-3988 GCA_964471355.1 uncultured Enterobacteriaceae bacterium | reverse complement strand
GCCGCCTTGCCCAGGCCGTGGTGCGCTATCTGGTCGAGGAAGAGGTCGACGACGAGATCACAGGCGTGCTGGGTCTGGACGACGACATTCAGATCGCCAATGCGGTCGTTCGCTCGGTTGGGCGGCTCGACCTGCTGGTTCGCTGATCGCCGAACGCAGAAATCCGCCAGCAGAAGAGAGAGCCGGGCGGTCCATAGCCCCGAGGTGATCGTCTACCGTTGCTCCGTTTCCGGCCTGGCGGGGTTCACGAGCCCCAGTCCACGGGGCCCGACTCTCAGTTCTGCTGGCGGATCAAAGGCTAGATTGAGAGGGCAGAGCCCCTAAGGCAGCGTACTGCCTCTCAATCCAATCTGGCGGAGCGAGGGGGATTCGAACCCCCGGTGAGCTTACACCCACACACGATTTCCAGTCGTGCACCTTCAACCACTCGGTCACCGCTCCATTCAGATTCGGAGGAAGAGGGATTCGAACCCTCGTTAGACTTGCACCTAAACTGGATTTCGAATCCAGCGCCTTCAACCACTCGGCCATCCCTCCATATTCCAGCATTGGTCAGGGTTTGCGTGAGCGTAAGGCCTTGAAGAAGTTGGAGAGCGCCGCACTGCAGCGCTCGGCTTCGACCCCGGCAACCACCTCGAAAGAGTGATTGAGTCTGGGGTCGTGGGACAAGTCCTCGAGCGTGCCGAGGAAGCCCCCCTTCGGGTCCGTACAGCCGTACACACAGCGTTCAATTCGGGCCAAGACCATGGCTCCGGCACACATTGAGCAAGGCTCAAGGGTGACGTAGACGGTGCAGCCTTCAAGACGCCAGCTGCCCAGTACCCGGGCCGCTTCGCGCATGGCCAAGAGCTCTGCGTGTGCGGTGGGGTCCTGGTCCATCTCGCGTCGGTTGTAGCCGCGCGCAATGATCTGACCATCTTGAACGACGACAGACCCTACTGGGACTTCGCCGACCGAAGCCGCATAGTCCGCTAGGGACAGGGCTTCGTTCATGAATTGCTGGTGGACGGCGTTGCTCATGCCACCCAAGTCAAAGAGCATCAAGGCCTAGTGGCCTCAAGGAGTCGCGTATTATGCGCGTCTGCCAAGAGTGTCAATGGCACTGCTCACGCTAGTTTCTGGGCATCGCTTCCGCGCCTTGAACCGCCCAACGAACGCCGTTGACGAGGCCGTGATCGCGTCTTTGTCATTCGTGACCTTAAAGCATGGAACACCAATCCGACCTGAGGGGTCGATCGAACGCACACCCGCATGTACCCTTGTGCCTCTCTTTGGACGGTTGAATGGCCCTGAAGCGCATTGCTTTGATGTTTACGTTGCTCTCATCGTCGGCTTGGGCGGCTCCTGTCTCGCTCACCACTGCTGACGAGATCACGCTGTCTGCCGAGGTCGAAGGCGCCGGCGAAAAGGGCGTACTGCTGGTCCATGGCAAGGGGCGAACCCGAGCCGACTGGGCGTCCTATGCAAAAAAATTGGCCAGCAAGGGCTTTCAGGTCGTCGCGATTGATCTGCGTGGTCATGGCGAGTCGGCTGGCTCTGCGGGGACCGACGACTACCCCAAGATGGTCGCCGACGTGCTCGCAGGGGTCGAATACCTCAAGGCCAACGGTGCCACCCACATCACCATCATGGGGGCTGATCTCGGGGCCAATCTGAGCGTCAGCGTCGCGGCCGAGAATGAGTCGGTGAACAACTTGATCCTGCTCTCGGCGGGCATGAACATCTCCGGCGTGAAGTCCGGTGGCGCGCTCGAGACCTATGGCCAGCGTCCCGTACTCATCGTGTCCTCGGACGAAGATGTGTACGCCACCAAGTCTGCGGCCTACCTCGAGGGCAAGGCCAAGGGCGAGAAGCATGTCGAGACGTTGTCCGGCGCTGGGTCAGGGGTGCGCATGCTGACCCGCGACCCCAAGCTCGAGGGCATGGTGTTGGCGTGGCTCAACGGCACGTTCTTCCTCACCAAGGAAGGCGGCGGAGCCGAGACCCACCAAAAGGCGCTCAACACATCCGACACGACCAAGATCGAGACCACCGGCACGAAGTTTGGCGAGGATCGAGAGAAAAAGAAAGAAGGAGAGCCCATGCCAGAGCTCAACCTCGACGACTAGGGCAACGGCCCGGCGATGCCGCCGCTAGCTCCGAGTGCTACCGCCGTGACGCCTCCGGCGATGAGGCCCACCGCAACCCAGCCCATGCCCGATCTGCGCACGTGCACTTCGGGTTCGGCAATGGCCATAGGCGCCAGCACGGCTGTTTCTTGATCGGGGTAGATCATCACGGTCAGGAACAGCGGGGCGTAGCCCTCGGCTCGAAAGTCGAACGAGTGCTTGCCTGCTGTGATGGGGTCGATCGCGAGGCCGTGTGGTGTTGGGTGCTCGGCGCTGCCGTCGATCTGTACCTGTGCAGTCTCGGGCAGTCCGTCGATCTGCAGGGTTCCCCAGCCCTGGAACATGCGCTCGACCAGCCCGGGGTCCGGCCAGCCCGCCGTGAGTCCCGCCTTGTCCTTGCGAAAGCCCATGGTGGTGCCCATGTCCACGATGCGCAGACCAAAGGTCGTGTCGTCGATCAGATCGACCAGCACCGCCTGCTCGATGCCGGCGCGCAGGCCGGTCTCGCGCCAGCAGTCCGGGTCGCTCTGGCAGCGCCGATGCAAGTCGTGTGGCGTCTCGGCGATGCGCCCCTCGAGCACGTCGGTATTGAGCACCACGTAGCCCGTGGTCTGCAGCAGAAAGCCCACCCGCTGGGCGATCAGCGCACCCTGCTCGCCATCGACCGGATCGGCCACCACCATCGCGTGCACGGGCAAGGCGCTGCTGGGAGCGGCAATCGCCTCAGCAGCCAAACTCGCTAGCAATAGATAGGCCAGACCCATGGACATCCTGCAGACAATGCCGAAGCTCCTAACCGAGGTGGCTCGCGCCTGTCGCCAAGCCGGCGGCAGAGCCATGCTGGTGGGGGGCTGCGTGCGCGATGCGCTGCTCCACCGCGCGGTCAAAGACTGGGATGTCGAGGTCTACAACCTGCACGAAGATGAGCTTGAGCGTGTTCTGGGCACGGTGGGCCGGGTCAACGCGGTTGGCAAGTCCTTTGGTGTGTTCAAGCTGCATCGCGGTCGGGTCGAGCTAGACATCTCTCTGCCGCGCCGGGACAGCAATGTCGGCCCCGGCCACAAGGGCATTGAGGCGGTGGGCGACCCACACATGAGCGTCCGAGAGGCGACGCGTCGCCGCGATCTGACCATCAATGCCATCCTTGTGGACATCGAGACCGGAGTCGTCGAAGACCCGTTTGGCGGGCGGGCGGACATTGCCGCTGGCCTGCTGCGTGCAGTCGACGACACGACCTTTCTAGAAGACCCACTCCGTGCTCTGCGTGCGGTGCAGTTCAGCGCCCGCCTGGGCTTTCAGATCGACGATGGACTGCTTGACCTTTGCAGGCGTGCCTCTCTCGACGAGCTGCCCGCAGAGCGCATCCAGGAGGAGTGGCGCAAGCTGCTGCTCAAGGGTGAAGTGCTGTCGCGTGGTCTTGCCCTGGCTCGCGACGCCGGAATTTTGGCCCGTGTCTTTCCGATGCTTCCCGATGACGTCGCAACAGACGCCGTGCTGGACCGTGCAGTGCCCCTTCGCAATGCCCTTGACGGCCAGGGGCGTCAGTGGACGCTGATGCTAGCTCTGTGGCTTCGAAACAGCCCGCCCGAGGTGGTGACGGCGGTGCTCGATCGCCTGTGGCTGCATCGCGTAGAGGGCTACCCCGTGCGTGACCGAGTGCTGGCCGCCGTGGCCCACTGGCGCGATCCCGTTGGCACCGATGCGGACCTGCGCTGGCTGTCGACTCGGGCCGAGGTGCAGACGGTGCTGTTCATGCGCCAGGCACTCGCAGACCCGGTGGATGGCCCGCTAGGTCGCGCAGCCGTACTGGCTGTGCTGCATGACAAGCCCGAGCCGCTGCTCAAGGGCCGCCACCTGCAGGGGGTGATAGCGCCTGGCCG
>CAYYHT010000734.1:0-3989 GCA_964471355.1 uncultured Enterobacteriaceae bacterium | reverse complement strand
CTGGCACGGCGGTTGCACTTTCTGGGGGCATCGGAGGCATCGATGAACCAAGCGCGTCCCTCTCATCTGCCAGGGCTCGATGGCCTGCGCGGCATCGCCGTTCTGCTTGTGTTCGCCTTTCATGAGCGATTGCTCGTGGGCTTCGGCTGGGTCGGGGTGCAGCTGTTCTTCGTGCTGTCCGGCTTCCTGATCACACGCATCTTGGTGGCACAGAGCGATCAGCCAGCAAAGCCGTTCTTCATCAACTTCTATGGGCGGCGCGCACTGCGTATCTTCCCGCTGTACTACGCCACGCTGCTGGCACTCACCGCGTTGACGCTGACGTGGCAGCTCCTGCGCTCAGGAACATCACAAACGGCTGCACAGACACTCGAGCAGCTGCCATGGGCGTGGCTTTACGCCATGAACTTCCTGCATGTGCAACAGGGATTTGCCCACGACCACGTGCTGACACACTTCTGGTCCCTCGCTGTAGAGGAACAGTTCTACCTAGTGTGGCCCATGCTCATCTTCGCCATCCCGCGAAAGTGGCTCGTTCCTATGCTCGTTGCGGTGGTTGCCGCTGGCCCGGTACTCAGGGCGATGACTTGGTCGCTGGCTGCCGCCTGCTCCCTCAACCCAGACGATGCCGCTCTGGTGCTCCCATGGTGCCAGCTCGACGCGTTTGCGGTCGGTGGACTGTTCGCGGTGCAGCCCGTGTCCAATTCGAAGCGCTGCATCCCCTGGGCTTTGCTGGCCGTGGCCATGATCGGCCTGGGCACAAACCCGTCACCCCGTTGGTGGTGGATAGGTCTCGACGGGATGCCCGTGGGCTTGGTGCAGCTGACAATCGGCCTGAGCGCCCTGAATGCCCTGTGCGCACTGATTGTGAGCGCTGTCGCCTTTGAGGGACTGGGGGCATCCACCCTGCAAGACCGGCGCCTGGTTCAAGTCGGGGGCATCTCGTATGGCGTGTACGTCTTCCACTTCCCCATCCAGGCCGCCACCGAGCTCGCGGCACCCCACATGAGCCTGCTGCTAAAGCTGCCTTTGGACTTGATGCTGACACTGGCCGTGAGCGCTGCAAGCTACCGATGGCTCGAGGCGCCCGCGCTTGGCCTCAAGTCTCGGCTGTTTGGTTCGGCGAAGGCGGCAGCAGTCGCCAAAACCGCGGGCGCCTCGCCGGGACAGGCGCGCTAGCTGGCGGCTCACGGAACATCCGCGGGCCGACGATAATTAGTGCAAAGCCTTGGTAGACCACCACGGCAGTCGGAATCTGAGCCAAGTACTGGTTTGAGTATGACGCGACGAACACGCCAAAGAACACCGCCATGTGAGCGTCGTAGATCAGTCGTGCCGTCGGGTCGCGAATCTGCGGACTGCGGCTGATGCCCACAAATCCCAGGCCTGTCATGGTCAGGAAGAACACCAGAAAGCCAAGCGGACCGAGCTCAGAGGCGATTCGCACATAATGGCTGTCCATGGGGATGTTCGCCAGAAAGGTGCCAGGGGAGAACCGCTGTCCCCAGAACCCGGCTGAGCCAATGCCTCCGCCAAAAGGCCGGACCATCAGGTAGGGAAACAGCTTGCGTTGGTTCTCGAGCCGCACTTGGAATGACGGATCGTCGAACGGCCGGGTCACTTGCCGCATTCTCTGTATATGGTAGTTAGATTGCCCGATAAACGTAAATCGAAGCACACAGAACGCGAGCAAGATGGCACCGAGTCCCAGCAGAGTGGGGCCCCAGCGACGCCGGATGATGGCGAACACCAGGACCCCCACGGGCACCACCACCCAGGCAGAGCGCGTCCCTGAAATCATGCAGCCATAGAAACACAACGCGGCTGTCGTGGCGCATGCCATCCGGATTCGCAGTGACATCTTGCCCGTGGCCAACAGGGCAAAGAACAAGAAGCTGAACGCCATCGTGATGCCAAACTGGGCGGTGTCGCTAAGAAACGAAAATACCCTCAGCTTCCCGTGCAGCATGTGGGTCTGGTACGCCCCGGCGTTCATCCATCGCTGCTCAAAGGGCTCAAGGCCCATGTGCAGCTGTTTCATCCCCCACAGAGCAGCCAGGTTGGCCCACACCGCCCAGTGCAGGACCAAGCCAATCAGCTGGCGCTTGCTGTCCAGAATGAGCACCACCAGCAGTGGAACGACCATGTAGCCAGCGATTCCTCGCACCGCGTAGAACCACGCAACGGCACTCGGTGACTCTGGATTGAGCAGCTGGCTCAGGCACCAACCCATCCAGATGACCAGGGGCAGCACGCCGACATCCTGAAGACGACTTGTGCGTTCAAGGGAGTTCGGCCGAAGCATGACTGCCACGAAACACACCACAATCAGCCCGTCGACGGACAGGCCCATCGGCAGGCTGGGAAACGCACGCTTGACTCCCATCGAGACGAATGCGGCGACCAAGATCGCGTGCAGCCCAAGCACAGGCCAGCGCAGCACCAGCACCACCGCTGTCGCCGCTCCCAGAAGCAGCGCGACCGACACCGTCCCCCGGGCAGGACCGCCGATCAGAAGCATCGGCAACACGACCACCGCCGCACCGAGCGCAAGCGGCGCCATCGGCAAGCCGGATCGCCTCATTCCGGCCGCCACGCCGAGTCAGTCTGCAGGCGCAACATCACGAGTCGCTTGAGCCACCGCCGGACCGTGCCTCGGTCCTTGGGCACATCGCCGAGCAGCTCCTCGACCCCTTCATAGGACATGTGATTCATCACGATGCCCACGACCGGCACCCCCGCTTGGCTCAAGTCCCGCAGGGCCCGGTCGTCTGCCTCCCGAAAGATCGAGCCGGACGGCAACACCAACACACTCACCCCCGGCCGTCCCGGAGTCAGCGCCTCACAGCCGGCGCTAAGGTCGGGGGTGTCCTGGACAGCCAAGACGCCATTTCGCCACCCGCGAAGTGCGGCCGAAACCGTCGTCTTGCCGCATCCAGGCCACATCGCGACGACTTGTATGTGATCGGCTCCCCGCGCAGCATTGGCTGTACGCGCGCCCATTCCAGCAAGCAGTGCCTGGACGGCAGGAGCTTGATTCGCCTGTGGATCATCCGGCGAAGCCAGCATCGGCAGCCCGCCCAGCACGGGCAGTCCGTACGCCGCCTCCACCTGAGCAGGAGTGCGCAGGCCCCGGTCCACCTGATCGGAGACCAGCACCATCAGGAACACCAGACCGAAGGTCAGCACAGCGCCCAATGCCGCAGTGAGGGCCCGCTGACGAGGAAGCGGCTCGAGGGGGACAGTCGGGTGATCGACCACGGTGAACGGAATGCTGTGCCGGGCCCGCTGCGCAAAGAGGTTGGCCACGTTCAGGCTCTGCACAATCTTCAGGTACTCCGCCTCGACCACGGCAATCTCCCGCTCCATCCGGTGGATTTCCGAACCGAGCGCCGCGTAGCGCTCCATCTCGCCCCGAGAATCCGCCAGATGGTCCTGCAGCACCCGCATGCCGGCCCTCGTGCCCGTCGCGTTGAGCTCTTCGGCGAGCCAGTCGTACATCAGCGTCTTGCGATGCGGCTGCAGACCAGCGACCCGCTGCTGCACGTAGGTGTCCATGTTGCGGCTCAGCGCCTGGGCGTGCGTCTCATCTGGCAGAGCCACAGGCTGCGAGTAGGCGGCAGCCTCGGTCCACGCGGCGGCACGCTCAGCGGCCACGGCCTCGCGCATGTCGATCAGACCTTGATCGTTGCGTCGTCGAGGGCCGATCTGGGCCATGAACTCCGAGCCGCCGAGGGCCTGCTCGATGCCCTCCCTGCGCTCGTTGTAGCTAGCGGTCTCTTCCGCCGCATTTGCAAGCTGCATCCGAGTCTCTTCGATGCCTAGCGCAAGCGCTCGGGTCTGATCGGTGTAGTTGGCAATGTCGTGCTCGGTCAGGAAGGCCTTGAGGTGCCGCTCGCGCTCCATCAGGCGGGCATGGGCCAGCTGCACTTGGCGCTCAAAGAAGGCCAAGCGCGACTCAGAGTCGGAGCGCCCCATGTCACCCAGCA
>CAYYHT010000733.1:0-3991 GCA_964471355.1 uncultured Enterobacteriaceae bacterium | reverse complement strand
AGTCCTAGAAGTAGTGGGCGTCGGCAGCGATCTGCCAGTTGAAGGTGAGCATGCGGCACTCTAGCAGGGCACCCACACGTCCGCTGATGCAACGAAAAAGGCCCGACTGCGCGAGCAATCGGGCCTCTTCGCCAATCGGCGTACGTCCTACAGGTAGTAGAAGTAGTACGCGCCGGCAGCGAACTGCCAGTTGAAGGTTCCGCCGGTGTACTCGGCAGTGACGTAGTCGCTGGCGGGGATGCCGTACCACTCGGGTGAGCCGGTGTCGCCGCCGTCGTTGTACATCATCAGTGCGGGACCGGGGCCCACGGGGCCGGTGTCGGTCTGCAGGGTGTACGCCGATGCGTAGCCAACGGTGAAGTTGATGCCCAGCTCGTCCCAGCTCTCATCGTACCAGGTGGCGCAGTACTCGCCGTCTTTGACGTTCGCGGTCTCGTAGGCGAGGGCGAAGCCGAAGGCGCAGTCAGCGCAGGTGACGGCTGGGGTCGACGCGACGGTGCCAGTGGTCGGCCACTCGTAGCGGCAGATCTCGGTGTCAGGGGCAATGGACGGCGGGTCGTTGACGCCGATGTTGACGTCGATCATGTAGGTCTTGCCGCTGTAGGTGCCGCCGGAAGCGTCGACCGTTGCGGTGCCGCCGAAGGACCAGAGCTCGGCGCCCTGCAGGCACTGAGGCTCGGAGCTGCAGTCGCTGTCCGCGCAGTCTGCATCGCCGTCGCCGTCGTCATCGACGTCGCCGTTGTCGCAGTCTTCGGGCTCGACTTCGGGGCAGTCCGAATCATCTTCGTCTTCGTCGCCGTCGCAGTCGTTGTCGTCGCCGTCGGAGCACTCGCTGTTGCTGGACTCACTCTCGCCGGGGTTGATATCGTCGTCTTCGTCATCGCAGTCGGCTTCGTCGCCGGTGGTGCAGTAGCCGTCACCGTCTTCGTCGATGCAGTTGCCGCCGCCGCCGCCGCCAGTGCAAGCGGTGCCGAAGCTGAGGCCCATGAGGCCGATGGAGAGAATCGAGAGTGTGCGCATGGGGGTCTCCTCCCAGCAGGGGTTTCAATGCGGGCGCAAGGTACAGCCTCAGCTGCGGGTCGGCAACATATTTGGGACGCTTTGCATGATGCCTACAGACCGGTCCAGTTACGCCGGGGCAGCTCGGGGCCGATCGCAGGCGTCTGCGCGGCCAAAAGGTAGATACTGCGCCGATTCGCGGGTTCGTCGGTCTGATCTGGGGTTGCCTTGGCCAAGACCGTCTCTCCGAACCCCTGCCATGCGATCGGGTCGTCGAAGCCGCGGCTTCGGAACCACGTCGCGATGCTGCGGGCGCGCCGCTCGGACAGGCTCTGGTTGGCCTCGTGCCCGCCCATTGTGTCGGTGTAGCCGGCCACAAACAGCTTGACCTGGGCGATGTCGCCGTACTTCTCTTTGACTGCGACCAGCTCCTGCCATGCGTCTTCGAGCTTGGGTGCCTCGCTGACAGTGATTTCGTGAGAGCCAGACGCGAAAACGACATCCTGGTGTGGGATCGCGTAGCTCCACGGGAATAGCTCGACCCGGCCGGGCAGGTTGTTCTCGTCCCAAGCGGTGACCACGAGCTTCAGCACCTCGTCGGTGTCGCGGCCGCCCCACTGGATCTCGGCGCGGTTGCCAGTCGTGCCGGTCTCGCCATCACCCAGCGCGACCCCTCGCGGACCGAGTGCTTCGACGCGAACCTTGGTGAGGTTGCGGCTGCCAGTGACCACCAGGCTGCGGGTGGCCAGGTCGAGCTCGCTGGGATCGACCGTCAGCTTGAGCGCCGGGACCATCGCCACATCAAAGCCCAGAGGCATCTCACCCGAGGTGCCGTCTGCGGCGTTCAGTGTCAGCGATCCCGAACATCGGTGCTGACCCTCGCGCAGTCCCTCGATGGGGATCTCCCAGCTCGTTCCCGGGCTTGCGGCGTGGTTGCCACCCGCCTTGTGGCCGCCACAGGACAGGTTGACGGCCACGTTCCCATCGACGTTGAAGTGCAGGATGACCTTGGGATTGCCGTGGCCAACTTGAGCGGTGCTGACCAGCTCCACAGACACCGCATCTTGCGCGTGAGAGAGGGCTGCGGCGAGAAGGATGGCAAGCATGGCTGCACCAATAACTCCCGCGGGATAGTTGCCGTTCCCTTCCTGGAGCGGCTCATGTCTGACATTTTGGCGAAACTCGGTATCGACGGCATTCAGAGCGGTGCATGGGGAGCCAACGGCCCCATCGAGACCGACGGCGAAGTCGTCGACAGCATCAACCCGACCACCGGCGAAGTGCTCGGACAGGTTCGGCTCGCGACTGTTGACCAGTACGAGCAGGTCTTGGCCGATGCTCAGTCGGCATTTCAGCGTTGGCGCGTGCTTCCAGCTCCCAAGCGCGGCGAGATTGTCCGCCAGATGGGCAACGCCATGCGCGAGCACAAGGACGAGCTCGGCGGACTGATCACTCTCGAGGTCGGCAAAGTACTCTCCGAAGGCCTCGGCGAGGTTCAAGAGTCCATTGACATGGCCGACCTGTGCGTCGGCATGTCCCGTCAGCTGTATGGCCAGACCATGCATAGCGAACGCCCCGGACACCGCATGTACGAGCAGTGGCACCCGCTGGGAACCATCGGCATCATCACCGCCTTCAACTTCCCCAACGCCGTGTGGGCCTGGAACGCGCTGGTCGCTCTGGTCGCGGGCGACGCCATGATCTGGAAGCCCTCGGTCAAGGCCTCGCTCACTGCGATTGCAACCCACAAGGTGTGCGCGCCGGTGCTCGAGAAGCACGGCTTTGCAGGCCTAATGGGCCTGGTCATTGGTGGAGACGCCGACGTCGGTGAGCACATGATCCGCGACCGGCGCCTGCCGCTCATCTCGGCGACTGGCTCTTGCCGCATGGGCCGCCACGTGGGCGCTGTGGTTGCGGGCCGACTGGGCCGTTCATTGCTCGAGCTCGGTGGCAACAACGCCATCATCGTCGAGCCCGATGCCGACCTGAAGCTGGCACTCGCCGGCATCGTGTTCGGTGCTGTCGGAACCAGCGGCCAGCGCTGCACATCGACGCGCCGGGTCTACCTGCACAACGACATCGCCGACAAGTTCACCGACAGCCTCGTGTCGGCCTACAAGAGCGTCCGCATCGGCGACCCCATGGCCGAGGGCACCCTGATGGGTCCTCTGATCGACGAAGACTCGGTCCGCCAGTTCGAGGCGGCCATCGCCACGATCAAGGACCAAGGCGGCGAGATTCTGACGGGCGGCAGCCGACTCGACAGGGCCGGCAGCTACGTGCAGCCGACCATCGTTGCCGCCAATGCCGGCATGGCCATCACCAAGCACGAGACCTTTGCACCCATTCTGTACGTGTTCCGCTACGGCGACCTGAACGACGCGATCTTCCAGCAAAATGACGTCGACCAGGGGCTGTCCTCGGCGATCTTCACCAACAACTTCCGCAAGTCCGAGGCGTTCTTGTCCAGTGGCGGAAGTGACTGTGGCATCGCCAACGTCAACATCGGCACCAGTGGAGCCGAGATCGGTGGCGCATTTGGCGGCGAAAAGGACACCGGTGGCGGTCGTGAAGCGGGCTCTGATGCATGGAAGGCGTACATGCGTCGCCAGACCTGCACCATGAACTGGTCCGACGAGTTGCCACTGGCCCAAGGCGTGACTTTCGATCTGTAGTGGCTAGGCCTGAGCATGACCGGTTCGCGGTCATGCCTTAGTGGAAGCCTGAATGTCACTGCGCATCCCAGTTCAGCCGGGCCAACACCTGTTCCAGGTGAGCGGCATCGACGTGTCGGCGACCCCATGGTTCGCCCTCATCTTGTTGATGCCGGCGTTTACCTGGAACGGCACCCCATTGTGGATCAGCCTGACCGCGGGCTTTCTGGTCGGGGCGTCCATCTTGGTGCACGAGCTCGGGCACGCTTTCATGGCCAAGCGTTTCGGCCTGCGTCCGACAGTGCAGCTGTACGGCTTTGGTGGCATGTGTTGGCACC
>CAYYHT010000732.1:0-3991 GCA_964471355.1 uncultured Enterobacteriaceae bacterium | reverse complement strand
GGGATGGGGTCCGATCGCATTCGCCCAGGAGGCTCCTGGCGGGACCGCGGACTCATCGGAAGACGGTGAAGAAACCGACGAAGAAGGCGAGGCCACCGATTCAGACGGTGAGCTCGACGAAACCGCCGCGCGCGAGGCCGCCGAAGAAGCCGAGGCCGAAGCGCGCAGCCAATACAACCGCGAGCTGCGCACCGTCGAAGAAGAAGTCGGTCGCCTCAAGGAGCGGGTCTTCCGTTCCAAGGCGACGCTGCAGCTTCTCAAAGAGCTGGTCATCGAGGGCGCCACTCTGGGCTCCAGAGTCGTGCTGTGGCACATCAACAAGATGGGCCCCGCGTACACGATGGAATCGGTTCAGTACTTCCTCGACGGCAAGAACGTGTTCACGCGCGTCGATCCCGGCGGTTCGCTCGATCAACTGCGCGAGATCAAGCTCCACGAGCAAACGATTCCGCCGGGAAGCCACAGCCTGCAGGTGCACACGGTGCTCCGCGGCAGTGGCTTTGGCGTCTTCTCTTACCTGAAAACCTATTCCTTCAAGGTCCACTCCTCGTACACATTCGAGGTTGAAGATGGGAAGCAGACGACGGTTCGCGTCGTTGCGAATGAGCGCCCCGGGCGCACATTCGTGGATCGCCCTGGAATCTCCTATGAAGAGGTCTCCGAGGCGCTCCGAGAAGACGAGTAAGGAAGGGACCTGCACTTGACGCGATCCGTGCCACACCTCGCTCTACTGATTGCCCTTGCATGGGGTGCGCCGGCGGCTGCACAGCAAAAGAACGCCAACAAGGTGGGCGAGCAGCTCGATCGCATCGAGGTCGACGCGAGCCAGATCACCAAGACCACCGACTCCCTTGAAGAACAGGTGGCTCCCGGGCGCGGCTTCATCACCGAGCACCAGGCGACCGAGCGATACCAAGACTACGTCTATCTGTTCATGGTCGGCGACTACGAGACGGCTGCCGAGGGCTTCTTCACCCTGGTGACGACCGCGGCGCTGTCCGACGCAGGCCTGCATCGCGATGCCGAATGGTACTTGGCCGAGTCCCTGTTCAGCATGGGCAACTTGGCCACTGCCGAGGCCCGCTACCAGGTGATCGCCGATGACATGCAGCACCCCTTTAGGGACGACGCAGTGCGACGGCTGCTCGAACTCTATGCGTCATCGGGCCAAGTTCAGGCGTTCTACGCGCTGTACGAGCAAGAGATTGTTCAAGGCCGCGTTCGACCGACTGACATCATCACCTACGCCGTCGCCAAGGCCTTCTACCGGTCCGACGACATGCCCGCGGCCAAGAAGAACTTCAACGCATTCGCGGCTGACAGCCCGTTTTATCGCAAAGCGCGGTACTTCCTGGCGGCGATCGAAGTGCGTGAAGGCAACCTCGAAGGCGCGCTTCCCTACTTCAACGAGATCATCGAGCTGTCGGTGAACACGCTCGAAGATCGCGAAGTGCTCGACCTGTCCCTGCTGGGGCTCGGCCGCGTCTTCTACGAACAGGGTCGCTACCAAGAGGCCGCCGAAATCTACGGCAAGATCGGCGGCGACTCCGAGTACCTCGCAGACAAGCTGTACGAGATCACCTGGACCTTCATCAAGCAGGAAGAGTTCAGAGAAGCGCTGCGAGGCGTCGAGATCTTCCTGCTGGCCTATCCCGAGCACCAGTACGCAGCTCAGCTGCGCGTGCTTCAGGGCCACCTGTTCATGATGCAAGAGAATCATGACGACGCTCTGTCGGCCTATGAGTCTGTGATCGTGGACTACACACCGGTTCGCGACAAGTTCGCCGATCTCGCCAGCTCCGATGAAGACCCCGGCCAATACTTCCAAAAGATCATCGACCTGGACGCCGCAGCGGGCACCGCCGAAGGCCTTCCGCCGTTCGCCGTGGCCATGATGCTGTCCGACGCCGAGCTGTCTCGATCGCTCACGGTCTACCGCGAGCTCGAGCGGCAGCGCCAGAACGTCGAGATCTCCGAAGGCCTCATCGTCGAACTCGAGAAGGTGCTGGGCAGTTCAGCGGGAATCGGCGGCTTCGACCAGCTTCGCTACGACGTGTTGCTCAGCCAAGGGCGCGGCAAAGAGCTGATGCTTGAGTTGCTCACATCTGAGATTGCCTACACCCGCGCTTGTGGGGGCGCGTCTGTCCAAGGCCCGCTCGACGCGGTCGAGGCAGAGATGAAAAAGACCGCGGACTTGATGCAGGGAGCCGGCCAACAACGCGAGCTTCGTCAACAAGAGAAGCAAGAAGAGCTCCAGGCCGTGCGCGAGGACATCGAAAAGGTCCAGCAAGAGCTGAGTGCCCTGCAAGGCGAAGCCGATCTGATTCGCAAGCAGCTGGCGACGACGACCCAGCTCAACGAAGACGAGATTGCTGACCTCGAAAATCGTCTGGGCGACATCGACGAAGAGATCGCGTCCATGACCGAACGCGTCGGCGAGCTCAAGGGCGAAGAGGCCACCATCGCCAAAGAGACCAGCAGCGATGCGGCTCTCGATCGCGAGGTGATTGCCGCCATCATCAGTGTCGAAAAGAGTGCCAAGGCCCATCGTCGTGGCTGCAGCTCTGAAGAAGCGACCATCCTGTTCCAGCGTGTCGATGGACTGCGCACAGCACTTCGCCATGACCAAAGCCGGCTAGGCAAAGTGCGCGAGCGCATCGAGACCAACGAGTCCTCCGAGATGGGCCGCATTCGCACCCGCTTCAACTTCGAAGTGCGCGAAGTGGCCGCTCAGCGCGCCCTGCTCGACAAGACCATCCTCGAGGCTCAAGACGTCTCCATCGGTCTGACCCGAGCCGGTTTTGGCCGTCTCGAAGACTTCTTTAGCGAGTCCGTCCTCAAGGCCGACATGGGCGTAGTGGACGTCTACTGGGCCGAAAAGCTCGATGTCGCCGATCAGAAGGCGAAAGTTCAGTCCGAAAAGGCCGCTCTGTTGTCGGATCTGGAAGCTCGCTTCCAGCTGATTCGCCAAAAGCTCAACCCCTAGACCCAGGAAGCCTCTTTGTCCGCTCGCCGACCCAACCTGAGCTCTGTGCTGCTCGTGCTGGCGCTGATTGCGCCGGGCACCGCACTGGCTGTGCCGAACGTGTCGGACAATGATGTCGAGACCACCGAGCAGATGACCGGGAGACAGGGCGAGGAACTCAAGGAGTACCGCAAGGTACGCGAGCGCTTCAACGCCCGCATGGGCGAGCTCGAGTCAGACACCAAGGCATACATTCAGCACCGCGAAGTCGAAGAGCGCAAGAAGCTGGCTCAAGGCTACGACGCGCTCATCGCGTCCCTCGAAGAGCTCGAGCTGTCCAAGCGGGACCAGGCCGTCGAGATTTTTGAACAGTTCCTCGAGACCTATCCGCGCAGTGAGTACTCCTCGCACGTGCGCTTCCGGCTCGCAGAGCTGTACTTCGAGTTGCAGAAGGAACGCTGGCTGACGGACATGGAGGCCTACTCCATCATCGAAGAGAATTGCTTCGAGAACGACATCGGCTGTGAAGACCTGACCGAAATGCCGCGCATTGACCTGCAGCCGGCGATCGACCTGTACGACCGCATCATCGAGGACAGTATCGGACTGCCCGAGGAAGAGCAGTACGAGTTCCTCGATGGCACCTACTACATGCTGGGCTTCACCTACTCGGACCCGAACTCGGGCCAAAAGGATGAAGAGAAGTCGCAGAAGGCGTTTCAGGACTTGGTCAACGCCCGTCCCGACTCGAGTCTGGCCGACGCCGCCCACCTGTTCTTGGGCAACCACTACTTCGACTACAACAAGACGGACGAGGCAATTGCCGAGTACAAGACCGTCTACGACAAGGGCGAAGAGGGCGACTACTACGCCGAGGCCATGTACCAGCTCGCATGGAGCTACTACAAGCTCTCGTTTGAGCCATGGGAGTACAACCGCGCGCTCGACATGTTCGTTTCAGTTCTCGAACAGTCCGAAAAAGAGCTGCTCCAGAGCGGCCGCGAATCCCACTACGCGCCCGATGCG
>CAYYHT010000731.1:0-3992 GCA_964471355.1 uncultured Enterobacteriaceae bacterium | reverse complement strand
CTCTTCGCTGTACTGCTCGTCATAGTAGCCGCGGGCCACGTACGCACCGACGTGAGCCGCCGCGCCGACGATTCCGAGCGCCACTCCAGTCTTGAGCGCTCGCGCCTTAGATGGAATGTCCACAGGCTGGAAGCCAGAAGCGCCAGGGGAGATCACCACCACCCCGGGCGGCTGACCGGGCACTTGGTAGACCGGTTGTGGCTGAGCCACGGTCGCGACCGTCGGACCCGGGTCGACCGGCGGGGTCCCGACCACAGGGTCTGGGTCGGCCACCGCCACCACGGGGTCTTCAGGCGGGTCCGCCGCGTCGGCGGGCTTGGTCGGCTCGGGCTCTGGCACAACAGCGACGGCCGCTGTCGGTGGATTGGCGAGCCATTCTCGAGCGTCGGCCAACTGCGGAATCTCGACGGCCGCCACCGCTCCATCAATGTCGACGGTCGCCCGCTCGTACCGGTCCAGGAATCGCTGCACATGCGCCTTGCCGGCGTCGGGGTCGGTGTTCGCGAACGCCAGCGTCAGCTTCCAATCGTCGTTGGCGGCCTTGAGCAGCGCGGTGGTCGCTTCGGTGACCCGAACGACTGCATCTCGGCCGGCCTTGGCCCGCTCGTCGGCGATCTCGATGGCCAGAGCCAAGGAGTCTGTCGAGTCCGGCAATTTAGCGGCGGCCAGCTCATAAATCTCGAGCCAATCCGAAGCGGCATCGAGCTGCTCAATCGCGATTCGATTTCGGTGACCGCCCGCCTCGACAGCGGCCGTGCCGAACTTCTTGACGAACGCATCAAGTGCCTCGCGCCCAGAGTAGTCCGCTGCCAGGATCAGCTCCTCGACCGTGGCCCACTCGGCAGCCGCCTCCTTCTTGACCGCGCCCGCGGCCGTGTCGATCCGGAGCGTCGTATCCAGGGCACGCGTCTCGCCGTCGGCACTGTCGAAGCTGTCCATCCACAGGCGGGCTGTGGCCACATGGGGAATCACGCTGGGACGCTTGACGCCGTTGACCACCACCGCGCCTTCGCTGTATTGGCCGATGAATGCGTGCAGGGCGGCCTTGCCCTCTTCTCCGCCTGCCCTTGCCTGGACCTGGACCTGCGCCCAGTCCTTGTCCGCGGCAGCGGTGTGGTCATTTCGGGCGTGACCCAACAAGCGAATGTTGTCTTGCTGTCCCAGTCGAATGCGGCTCAACTCATCGAGCGCCTCGTCGCCAACGGCCTTGATCAGCGCATCGCGAGCCGAGGGCATCCAGCCAGGAAGTGCGTCCTCGGTGGTGAGGTAGGCCGAGTAGGTGACCTTCTGATCTTGCTTGAGCTGCACGATGGTGGGAGCTGAGATCGGGCGACGCGCAGAGCTGGATCCGTCGACAAAGGCCTGCTGCCCTCCAGGGGCTCCAAAGGCCACCATCGCCACTTCCGGACGGGTCTGAGCCTTTTCGAATAGCTCGCGCATGGCGCCGCCGACGGGGGCGATGGACTCCGGTGGCGCGAAACTCTTGTCGAGCGACACGGCGACCTGGAACGAGCGCAGAGCGCCGTTGCGGTCCTTCTTCACGAATGCGTTGTAGCCATAGAGCGCGTGGATCTGCGCGGCGTCAGCCGGACGAATGATCTCGTCCATGCAGCCGACATACTCGGTCAGCTGCCGGAACGACGCATCAAAGGCCTCACCATCCATGGCCTGGTAGGCAGCGGTCATGGTGTCCGAGGTCTCGGCCACTTTGGCCACAGAGATGTGCTCGTCTGGGCAGGCGGCGTCGGCGGAGACCGCCAAGATGAGGGCGAGAAGAGATAGCACGCAGAACTCCAGTAGGGCCGGCTTCTGTCCGCAGAGCGCTCAACATACCCCACGATGCCCCGCAAACCGCCATTCCGGTCAGGGAGCGGGGACATCCAAGTCGAGCAGGACGCCGTCTTGGTTTAGGGAAAGCGGAGTATTCACCCGCTCTTCAGAGCACACTCCACGGAAGCCCAAGATGGACTCAGCCCCTTGAGTGGCGAGCAAGCCGCCGCTGTCAAAGTGGTCGACGTGCAGAGCCGCTGTTCCGCCAGCGTTTAGCAGGATCATGCCAGTCAACAGGTTGACCTCGGGGGCCTCTTCCTGGCCCGTCACGGCCACCTCGTCGAACCGAATCCAGACCGTCTCGTCCCCCATGGTGCCCCACGAGATCGCGCCGCGGGCCTCGACGTTTAAGTCGGTCCACCCCAGAGCAACGAGCCCTTCTCGGCCGTCCGCTTCAGCAAGCGGCAGGCCTTCGCAGCACCCGTGTTTGTCGCTGTCTGCAAAGCCGACAAAGCCGTTCGACGAGACGTAGAAATCGGTCACATCATCGTCGAAGAAGGGCATCTCGAAGCCCAGCGGCAGCCAGTCCGTCGTGCTGTCCCGCGTCAGTTCGAGCTCTTCGGTCAGGGTATGAACCCCCTCGTCGAATGCCTCGAAATCGGTCGCTTCGGGCTCGGCGCAGGTGGTGGCCCACTCGTTGTATGCAGGCCCAATGTAGGGACCGCACCCGGTGAGCGTGCACAGCGCAGAAGCGAGCAAGACAAATCGCAAGGTTGTGTCGATCTCCACGCCGCGGAAGCCGGCAAGCTATGAGCCACACTACGCGCATCCGCGGTACGATGTCGACGGTGAGGTAAACCATGCTCTTTTCGCCCCTGCCCTTTCTGTTTGTCATCGCGGGCTGCACGCCTCTGGTGGACCTCGACGAAGACGGCTTCTTCGAGCTTCAGGACTGCGACGACGAGCGCGATGATGTCAATCCTGGCCTCGGCGAGTCTTGCGACGGCATCGACAACGACTGCAACGGGCTTGTGGACGACAATCCGATGGATGGCGAGACCTTCTACCTCGACGTCGATGGCGACGGACTTGCGGGCGAAGGCAGCATCACCATCACCGCCTGCGAGGCGGCGCCGGGCTGGGTTGCGGTTCGCGGCGACTGCAACGACCTGAACGCCAACTCCTTTCCCGACGCCGACGAGATCTGCGACGGCGAGGACAACGACTGCGACGGCGGGCTTGACGAAGATGCCATCGACACCGTCACCTTCTACGCCGATGCGGACGGGGACGGCTTTGGTGACTCAGTGGTGGGCATTGAGGCCTGTGACGAGCCCGACGGGTACGTCAAGGACTCCACCGACTGCGATGACGCCGACTCCACCCAATACCCCAGCGCGTCGGAGTTGTGCGACGAGGTGGACAACGACTGCGACGGGCAGACCGACGAAGAGATGCCCACGTACTACTACGACGGCGACTCGGACGGATTCGGCGATGCCGGCAATTCCATCCAGTCCTGCGACCCAGACGAGCTGTACATCACCGACTCGAGTGACTGCGACGACTCCGCCAGCGACGTCTTCCCGGCCGCCCCAGAGCTGTGCGATGGCGTCGACAACGACTGTGACGGGCAGACCGACGAAGAGCCCCCGGTCTGGTACGCAGACACCGATGGCGACGGCTACGGAGACCCCGCTGCGGCGAGCTCGGCCTGCGCGGCTCCAGCGGACCACGTCGCCAACAACGAAGACTGCGACGACACGACGGCGCTGGCCTACCCGGGAGCTCCCGAGCTGTGCGACTCGCTGGACAACAACTGCGACGGCACCGCGGACGAGACTCCGCCAATCTGGTACGCCGACACCGATGGTGACGGCTATGGCGACCCCGACAGCACCGAGAACAACTGCAACCAGCCGACGGACTACGTCGGCAATGACGACGACTGCGACGACGGCAACACCGACGCAAACCCCGCCGGCACCGAGACCTGCGGCAACGCCCAGGACGAGGACTGCGATGGTCTGGTCGATGGCGCCGACCCCGATGTGACCCTCGACCCCTGGTTCGCCGACATGGACGGGGACACGTTTGGCGCAATCAGCAGCGGCCTGGTGCTGTCCTGCAGCGATCCGGGCGCGCCCTATGTGCAGAACGCGTCCGACTGCGACGACTCCGACATCGATGTACGACCAGACGCCACCGAGATCTGCAACGAG
>CAYYHT010000730.1:0-4005 GCA_964471355.1 uncultured Enterobacteriaceae bacterium | reverse complement strand
TCCGTGTCGGTATCGGTGTCCGTGTCCGTGTCGGTATCGGTGTCCGTATCCGTGTCCGTGTCCGTGTCGGTGTCGGTGTCGGTGTCGGTGTCCGAATCTGTGTCGGTATCGGTGTCCGTCTCTGTGTCGGTATCGGGGTCCGACGGCGGGCAGCCGGCCAGAATGGCGATGAGCCACAAGGTGCGCATGAGAACTCCAGGTGCTCCCTCACATACCCTCGACCGACACCTCGCGCAGCTTTTCCCAAGTCGCAGCGTCCGGCCAGCCCGTCGCCCGCACCCTGACCGGCTCAAGTCCCGCGTGCGCGCTCAACAGGGTCCGACAGCAACTTCCTATGGACCGAAACGGCACCCACAGCTCCGTACCGTCCGCCGGATGCATCACGACCAGGTCGGCGATGGGCAGCAGAGGCTGCGTGCCCTCGGTCCATGAGCTGACCGTGAACAGGTTGCCGCCGTCGCCTTCGAGCAGGCCGACCCGGGCCAAGACATCATCAGTGACGTCCTCGAGCAGACGCCGCTGCTCTTCATATTCTCGGTGAGCCAGGCGCTTCATTGCCCGCATCGCTGCCTTGTGACTCGGATGGTTTGGCGCGGGCATCCACGGCAGCAGTTGTCCATCCAGCAGGGTGTAGGCGCAGGGAGAAATGGGATTGCCCGCGGTCTCCCAGCCCTGCATCGCCAGCTCAAGGAGCTCGGCTGCGTCGTCGTCACCGCCCACAAGCAGCAGGCGTGCATGGGGCACCACGGCGATGGCCTGGCCTTGAACCCGGCCTGAGAACGCGCCCAGCCAGCCCCGAACTGCCAGGCGAGAGGCCTCGTAGCCATCGGCCGACTTCAGCCGCCACAGACTGCCCATCTTCTCGAGCCCGTCCGTCGGATCCACATTCGATGACGCCAGGGACCACACTTCGTCCGGTTCTCTTCCCCATTCTTCGAGCTGCCCGCGACTCACAAAGACCATGCGGTCCACGTCGTCGACGGCGAGCAGAACATGCAGGAATGGGGCGAGCCCACGACGCACCAACGCGCGATCGGGGTCGATGGCTGCTGCACGCCAGCCTTGAGAGGGCGAGGTGGTGCTGCGCAGCACAATTCGCAGTCTGTCCCGTGCGTCAACCCAGTTCATTTGCCGACAATAGCCGAAATGGAGATTCAGTCGCAGGGCCAGGTGGCAAGAGTCCAGTCGTTGTTGGACGTGTCGCACTCGTACACGCCGTCCGAGCCGAAGGGCACGGTGGCGACGACGCGCACCCGAATGCCATGTGAGCCGAAATCACTGGCCTCGAGCTCAAATGGTCCGGCCCAGTTCGACCCCTCAGCAGGCACCACGGCGAGCTGCTCACCGCGAATCATGGTGGCGGTGCTTCCATCCATCTTCTCGATGACGACCTCGACAAACTCAGCATCGACCTCGCCTCCGTTCTCGACAGGCACCATCAGCTCAAATTGACCTGTGTGGCACTCTGAGATGCACGTGGCCGGCGCGGCCGGGGACAGATCGGGCAGCTTGAGGCCCACCGGCGTCATACTGTTGGCCGCACGGAAGTTGTTCCAGCTCGTCCAGTTGGCGATGGGCGAGCCGGGCAGCGTGCCGTCGTCATTGACGTTGGTGATGAAGTAGGCGTGCTGGTTCCACACCTCGCGGGCCGGCGCCCACATGCCAGCCGCGCTGCCGATGACTGAGAATCCGCGGCTACTTGTGCCATGCATGGCGCGACCGTGAGGCACGATGATCTCTGCGGCGCCGTCGGCGTCGACATCAGCAATCGTGGGGTACTCAAACCGGGTGCCGGAGTTGTGCAAGTCCCACTCCAGCTCCACAGCACCGCTGGAGCCGTCGAAGACCCACAGCGTGCCCTCATCGGCATAGACCACCTCTGCGGCACCGTCGCCCTCGAAATCGAACACCGACGAACCGGTGATGCCCGATGACAGCTCTTGGGTCGGTTGCTCCCAGCGCAGGCTGCCATCGCCTTCATAGACCCGGTAGTACTGCTTGCAGGCCACTCCGATCTCGGCCTGACCATCGCCGTCGAAGTCCGCGACGGTCGGCGGTCCGCCCCCCTGCTCGGCGAAGTTCACGGTCCACTTCTCGACACCATCGAGCCCCAACACCACCATGCGGGGCCGGCGAACGACCGCAATTTCCGGAACGCCATCGCCATCCAAATCCCCAATGGCGGGCCAGCCCTGCTCCAGGTCGGTTCGAGTCCAAAGGGCCGTGCCATCGTCATCGAAGAGCGCGGGTCCCGACACCAATTCATCGCGCCCGTCACCGTCCACGTCGACCAAGAATGAACCAGTGTAGCGCTTGCCATCGTCGTTGGCAGCCTGGAAGAGCAGGGTGCCGTCGGCGGCGAATACCGAGCTGCCGAAGGCCACATCGGCCTGGCCATCGCCATCCACGTCTCCGATCGCCGGTGCGGCGAACCCCCCGCCCTTGGAAGGAGCGTCCGCGAACCAGACGGTATTGCCGGCTGCATCAACCCGGGCGAGTCCGCCCTCGGTGCCGACAAAGATCGCTACCTCGGACCCAATGCGCACCGCAGCCACACCCGAGATGCCCCAGACGTTGTGCCCCAGCAGCGTCTTGTGGCTGAACAGCGTGCTGCCATCGGCCCCGTCGACCGCAATCAGGGCGCCGGTCTGGTTGTACTCGTTGTTCTTGAACGCGGTGAAGATCAGGTCCGGAACGCCATCGCCAGTGATTTCGAACACCACCGGCGGCGTCTCGACACCGTCATAGGGGGCATGGATCGGATTCGCCTCCCAGCGCCACTCGACCTCCGGATCGAACACGCCAATCTCGGGCTCCCGCTCACAGCCGGCGACGGGACTCGCTTCATACGCCGTCGGGACGTCGGTGGGACAGGTCGCCGTGCCATCCTCCTGATCGGGGACGGCGGTGAACTCGTAGTCAGAACAGGCGACCAGGCCAGCAAGGGCCATCGGCAGAACAAAAACGCGAAACATAAAGGACTCTCGGCGGAAATCACCAGAGTCAGGAAGCAACTGTCATGCCAAAGTCAACAGCCCCTGTTCATGCGGATCGTCACCTGCGTCTGCGGCAAAACACCCGCAGGCGCTAGGCGTGACCCGGGGCCTGCTTGGCGACGGGCGTGCGCAGCGTGACGAACTCCTCGGCCGCAGTGGGATGAATGCCGACGGTGGCATCAAACTGAGCCTTTGTGGCGCCACACTTGAGCGCCACAGCCAGGCCTTGCAGCACCTCGCCAGCGTGATCACCCACCATGTGGCAGCCCAGCACCACATCGGTGCTGATGCGAATCACCAACTTCATCAGGTTGCGGGTGTCGCGACCGCTGACGGTGTGCTTCATGGGCCGCGTGGTCGAGCGGAATACGCACACATCATCGGGATAGCGCTTTCGCGCCTCTTCTTCGCTCAGGCCAACGGTGCCCACGTTCGGCTGGCTGAACACCGCCGTTGCGATGTTGTCGTAGTCCATGCGCCCGTCCTGCCCACCGAACAGGTTGCGGGCGACGAGCATGCCCTCCTCGAGGGCCACGGGGGTCAGCTGAATGCGATCGATCACATCTCCGACGGCATAGATATGGGGGATCGAAGTGCGAAATTGGTCGTCGACCTCGATGCCTCCGCGCGCGCCGAGCGCCACACCCTGTTCTTCGAGACCCATTTCCGCTGAGTTCGGCCGACGGCCTGTGGCCCACAGCACGCAGTCGGTCGCAATCGTGTCTCCCTCTTCGGTGAGCATGTCGAGGCGGCCATCTTCACGTTGCTCGATGCAGTCCGGACGGCACAGGGAATGGAACTGAATTCCCCGCTTGGTCATCTCTGAGGCCAAGTGTTCGCACACGTCGCGGTCAAAGCCTCGAAGGGGTGCGCTGCCTCGCCCGAGCAGGTGCACTTCGCAGCCCATGCCGTTGAGGATGCTCGCCATCTCGACGCCGATGTAGCCCGTGCCCACAATCACGACGTGCTTGGGCAGCTCGTCAAAGAAGAAGACCTCATTGCTGGTGAT
>CAYYHT010000729.1:0-4020 GCA_964471355.1 uncultured Enterobacteriaceae bacterium | reverse complement strand
CGATCCGGCTGACGGCGACCGAGTGCTTCTGCACCGATGGCAGCAGTCGGCCCATGCGGCTGTCTAGCAGCCACTGTGGATAGACCGTAGACACGATCTGAAGGTCGCGAATCGTCTCGAGCCCCAGCACCTGTACTGCCCGGCGGATGTCCACTCCCTTGTGGTCGATGCCCATGAATGCTGAGTTCACCAGCTGCAGAACCTTCGCCGCCTGTGAGGGTTCACGCTCGATGGCGTCTGCCACTCGGTCAATGGACTGGTCTTGGTTCGCTAGGCATTCGGCGATGACTCTGTGGCTCTCGGGCAGCTGCGGAATCCACGTGAGTGCCGTCACCAACCCGCGCACTTTGTCGCTCTGCAGCCGTTCAATCAGCGCTGCGTGGGTGTCGATGGCGTCGAGCAGCATCTTGATGTCGATGGGCTTTGCGTGAACCTGGTGGGCGACCTTGGCCGCGGGAACGGCATGGAGCTGCCCCAATGTGCCGGTCCACAACAATCGCGCAGCACCCTCAGCATTTTCGATGGCGACCTCGAGCACAGCGGTGCCCTGCAGGTTTGGCATCTGCAGGTCGCTGACGATGACGTCGAAGTGCTGCTTGCCGATCAACGCGACTGCGGCCACGGGGTCGCTGATGGTCAGCAGGCGCCAGTGGGGTCGGTACGCGGTTGCGACCCGCTTGAACGACCGCAGCACTGCCTCATCATCATCGACGATCAGAACGTCGAGCGGCAGAGCGAGCGTGCTGGCAGAGGTCATGTCGACTCTTCGGATCGGAATCGCCGGCAGATAAGCTCAAACTGCGACGATGGCGTCCTTCGGCGCCCGTTGCGCCGGGACTGACCATCTGATAGAGAGGTCTCTACCACATGGTAGAGGGAGTTGTCCATGGCCAAGAAAAGCAATCCACGTCGCGCAGTCATCGTTGGCGGAGCCCGCACTCCGTTCGTCCGCGCCTTTGCCGAGTACATCCAGATGGATGCCATTGATTTGGGCGTGGCCGCGGTCAAGGGCCTGCTTGAGCGGCATCCCCTGCCGTGGGAAGAGGTCGACGCGATCGTCTGGGGTGGAGTGATTCTGCCAAGTGTGGCCCCCAACGTTGGTCGCGAGATTGCCCTCGACATCGGCCTGCCCCATCACGTCGAGGCCCGCACAGTCACCCGGGCGTGTGCCTCTGGGCTTCAGGCCATCACCGATGCTGTCGCCGCCATCGAGCGTGGCGATGCCGACGTCGTCATTGCTGGTGGTGCGGACTCGACCAGCAATGCCGAGCTCAAGATGCCGCAGAGCTTCGTGCGCAAAGTGGCTCCGGTGGCCATGAGCCGAAAGAGCGGCCCGATGGACTACGTCAAGCTTCTGGGCAAGCTGTCTGTGCGCAAGGACCTGCTGCCGCAGCAGCCCGAGATCGCCGAGCGAAGCACCGGCGAGGTCATGGGACACGCCGCCGACACCATGAGCGAGCGCAATGGCGTCACCCGCGAGGACCAAGATGAGTTCGCCGTGGCGAGCCACCATCGCGCGGCTGCAGCAGTGGCATCGGGGCGGTTCGACGACGAGCTCATCCACGTCACCACACCGGACGGCAAGGACGTCTACGCCGACACCATCGTGCGTGGCGACACCAGCGTCGACAAGATTCAGAAGCTTCGTCCGGCGTTTCGAAAGGGTGGAACCGTCACCGCAGCCAATGCCTCGGCGCTCACTGACGGAGCCGCTGCGGTGCTGATCATGAGCGAAGAGAAGGCGAAGGCACTCGGCTTCAAGCCGCTCGCGGCGTTCAAGAGCTGGGCCTATGTCGGCGTCGATCCGGCTGACCAGTTGTTGATGGGACCGGCCCTGGCCATGCCCAAGGCCCTCAAGAAAGCCGGGCTCGAACTGGGCGACATCGACGTCATCGACATGCACGAGGCCTTTGCGGGTCAGGTGCTGTCGGTCGTGCGCATGCTCGAATCCGACGCCTTCGCTGAGGCTCGTCTGGGCCGCGACAAAGCCGTTGGGCAGGTCGACATGGACAAGCTGAATGTGCACGGCGGCAGTGTGGCGTTGGGCCATCCCTTCGGCGCGACCGGTGCTCGCATGGTGCTGACGATGGCCAACGAGCTGGCCAACACCGACAAAAAGACCGCCCTTCTCGGCATCTGTGCCGCGGGCGGTCTCGGCGCTGGCGCCGTCATGGAAGCGATCGACTAGCGGGCTGCTTAGTCGATTGCGCTGACGCTGAAGACGCTGGTGACCCCTGAACGAGCCATCAGCAGCGTGTCGCCAGATGGCGATGCGGCAAGCTCGCGCACGGTGCCGGGCAAGATCTGTCGGCCGACAATCTCGCCGGTGTGCACGTCGAGCAGCTCGATGGTGGCTTCGTGGTTCAGCACGGCGACCGCTTGGTGGCCGGCGAGCGGCACCATGTCGCGCAGGTAGCCGTTGACCGGTGTGCTCCACAGCAGCGCGCCGCTGTCGTCTCTGGCTTCGACGACGCCACGCTGGGCGCCCGCCACGTACAGCGTGCGGGTGGATTCGTCCCACACCAGGCGCTTGCCGGCGTCGGCGATGAACTCAGCCCCCTGTGGAGTGATGCGGTACAGGCCGTCATCTTCGCTCGATGCCCATGCAGTGCCCGTTGCCGGGTCGACGTCGAAGCCACGGGCGCACAGGCCGTCTGGCACCGAAGTCTGTTGGTCGCTGTCCAGCCAGTGCACCGCGCAGCCGCCGTCCACGTGGCGCAGGGCGACGACCTCATCGAGCCCCAATCGAGCTTCGACCACGCCTTCGACCTTGAAGGTGGGGGCGCCGCCGACGTACATCTGGTCGTCTTCCTGCTCTGCATTTGCAGCAGGGGTGAACGGGGTGTGCAGCACCACGCCGCCTTGAGTGGTGATGACCGCGGTGTGGACGCCGCCGTAGCCGCCGAAGTCATCGACCGTCTCGTCGCCGCCGTCGTAGTCGTAGTCGTCGAGCACTTCGCCCGCGACCACGTCGAACTCGCAGGAGACGGGACCGTAGCCGGCGTAG
This sequence comes from uncultured Enterobacteriaceae bacterium, assembly GCA_964471355.1. Taxonomy (GTDB): domain Bacteria; phylum Myxococcota_A; class UBA796; order UBA796; genus CAYYHT01. Next base: position 1,013 of record CAYYHT010000729.1, on the reverse strand, counting down.
CGCACGCCCATGATGCCGCTATCGGGTCCGTACAGGACGATGCCTGCCGCCTCTAGATTGATCTCCGAAGACAGCTCAAGCTGCAGCCGCGCGTTCTCAAGTGGGGGAGCCGTGGGCGCCGCATCGTCTCCGGAACCGCTCCATTCATAGGCCGGCTGGCTGTCGCAGGCGGTGAGTGCCAGAAGGGGGAGTAGGGCGAGCGATGCGATCTTCATGAGGGACTCCAGGTGTTGCAGTCATGTCGTGTGGCGGGGGCCTTGGACCCTTCAAGGGTAGCGGAGAGGAATGTCGATTCGCTTACCTGACATGACTTCAGCCGAAGTACAGATGACCCGCGGTATCCTGCGCTCAATGGCCGAGAAGCAGGACTACGCGCAGACCTTCACCGCCTTGTGGCCGACGTTGGTCGTCGACGCCAAGCAGGCTCCGACCGAGACCATTCGCCCGTCTTTGTCAGACTCCGATGGCGCCCATCTGGCCATCGAGGCGCTCTTGCCGACGCCGAGCCCTGCCGGCGCCGTCTCGAACTTCGGAAAGACCCTCGGAGAGGGGGGGATGGGGATCGTTCGACTCGCGCAGCAGTCATCGATGCAGCGCGAGGTCGCGGTCAAGTCCCTGCGCGACGATATCGTGCGTCCGGCGGTCGCCAGAAGGCTGCTGCAAGAGGCTTGGGTGACCGGCCACCTCGAGCATCCGAACATCGTGCCGGTCTATGACATCGCTCAAGATGAAGACGGCAGGCCGGTCATCTTGCTCAAGCGGATTGAAGGGCGCACTTGGGAGGCGCTCGGGGGCGATGCCGAGGCCGTGCGAGAGGCCTACGGCGCGACCGACCTGCTCGAGTGGAATGTGCGCATCTTCCTGTCGGTGTGCAATGCGGTGCACTACGCCCACGATCACCACATCCTGCACCGCGACATCAAGCCCGAGAACGTGATGATCGGCCGCCACGGCGAGGTGTACCTGTTGGACTGGGGCATCGCCGTCGCCATGGACGAAGACGGTCATGGCCG